>CAZLDA010000017.1:0-16201 GCA_964557875.1 uncultured Pseudomonadales bacterium
CCGCGGCGCCTCGAATGTCGTCGATCGGGTTGTCGCCAATGTGGATCATCTGATGTTCGCGCACATCGCTGTGCTGCAAGGCCGCGCGGAACATCTCCGGAGCGGGCTTTGGTGCGCCGACATCTGCGGCCGAGAAGGCGAAGCGGAAGAATCGGTCGAGCCCGAGCCGCACAATGTCGGCGTTGCCGTTCGTCAACGCGCCGAGCGTGTGACGAACGGATAACCGCTCGAGTACGTCGAGCGCGTCGTCGAAGAAGCTGACCTTGTGCCGTTCGGCGTAAAACAGCTGGAACGCTTCAGCGGCAAGGACGCGTGACTCATCCGCACTGCGTCCCATCTTCACGATTGCGTGTTGGAACACCGCTTCGCGAATTCGGGAGAGATTGTGTGCAAGCTCGGGTTGCTCCGTGACGACGCGCTGCCGGATTGCCATGAAGTCCTCGGGCTTTAGCGTTGCGTAGAGTTCAGGGATGCGTGCGTCGAACCACTCGCGCGTAACGCGCTCGGCATTGCGGATTACGGCGTCCACGTCCCACAACGTGTTGTCGAGATCGAACGTGACGACGTCGATGCGCGGCATCTCAGGAACGCTTCGCGCGTGGATGGCTCGCGTCGTATACCTTGGCGAGGTGTTGAAAGTCTAGGTGCGTGTAAATCTGAGTGGTCGAGATATCGGTGTGTCCGAGCAGCTCCTGCACCGCGCGAAGGTCGCCGCTCGACTCGAGCAGGTGACTCGCGAAACTGTGGCGCAGCATGTGCGGATGCACGGCGTTCGTTCCGAGCTGCCGCATGCTCAGCAACCGTAACCGCTGCTGCACGGTGCGCCGGCCGATGCGGCTGTTGCCGCGCGAGCAGAACACCGGGTCGGACGAGCGAGCCGTTTCGCGTTGTCCGAGATAGGCCCGCAACGCGGCGATGCAATGCGAGCCGAGCGGCACCTGACGTGTCTTGCGACCCTTACCGGTAACGGTGACGAACCCTTCATCCAGATCGAGATCGCTCACGTCGAGCGCAACGAGTTCTGCAAGGCGAAGTCCGCTGCCGTAGAACAGCTCCACCATCGCAGCATCGCGAAGATCGAGGTTGTTGACCGACTGGAAGTTCAGCAGCTGCGCGGTTTGGTCGGTGTCGAGCAGCTTCGGCAGTTTGCGGCGCGACTTCGGCGCGCGGACCACGCTCGCAACGTTGCTGTCGGTGATGCCGATGCGCGTGAGGTAGTCCAGAAACGAGCGAATGCACGACAGTGCGCGTTGAATGCTTCGGGTAGCGCTGCCGCGCCGGTGCAAGGCACTCAAATGGTCGCGAACGTGCGCCGAACGAACGGCTTTCCATTGATGGATGTCGAGCGAAGCAACGAATGCCGCCAGATCGCGGCGATACGCATCGAGCGTATGCGCGGAGTATTGCCTTTCGTGGTTCAGATGCTCGATGTAACGAGCGACGTCAGGGGTGAGGCGATTCGACTCAGCTGTTGTCATTACCGTGGCCGTCACCACGGTGGCCGTCACTACGGGTCGACAGCAGCCGCTCGAGTACACGCGACAGCACATCGCCGATGTAGCGGATGAACAGCGTGCCCATTTCGGGACTGAAACGCATAGGATCGCGACTGCCGATTGCGAGCACGCCGACGAGATCACCGTGACGCAGCTGTATCAACGCGGCGGAACCGTCGATCGCCGCTGCGTCGCCGAACAACGTCTGGAACTCGTCGCCGCGCAACAGTCCGCACGACAATCCGTTCGTTTGCGTGAGCTGAAGCAACGGCACTTCCTGTGCCGAGCCGCAGCACACGAGATGGCGATGCGACTCGAACGCAAGCGGGTGAGAGACGAAACAGCGCGCGTGATCGGCGGCGAAATCGTCGATGAGCGTATCGGCGAGCACGGCGTCGATGGTCGTGAGGTCGTCGCAGTCGAGCATGTTCAGCGTGAAACGACGCGTCTTCTCGAACAGCGTGTCGTTGGTGTTCGCGGCCCCGACGAGATGAGTGAGGCGCCGGCGCATGTCGATGTTGCGCTCGCGCAGAATCGCTACCTGACGCTCTACGAGCGAAATCGCTTCCCCTGAGTCGTGCGGCAGGTTCAGATCGGTGAGCAGCATCGGGTGGCGGCCGAAGAAATCGGGGTTCTCGCGCAAGTAGCGCATTACGGTGTCTTCGTTGCGTGGGTCAACGACCACGGCTTCTGCTTTCATACTTCGATGCGTCCTTCGTAGACGAGACAGGCGGGGCCGAGCATCCGCAACGATTGCCCCGCGCCTTCCCATTTGATTTTGACCTTGCCGCCCGGCAGCGAGATTTTCACTCGCCCGGAAAATCGTCCCGTGAGCACGCCGGCCACCGCGGCCGCACATGCACCCGTGCCGCACGCGCGGGTTTCGCCGACACCGCGTTCGAATACGCGCAGCCGCGCGAAGCCGCTATCGATCACCTGACAGAACCCGACGTTCACGCCGCGAGGGAAACGTTCGTGTCGCGACAGCAGCGGCCCGAGCGTTGCGACCGGCGCTTCGTTGACCGAATCGACGAACAACACCGCGTGCGGGTTTCCCACCGAGACTGGGACGATATCCAGTTCCTGACTGCCGACGGCAATCCGGTGCACCACAGCGGCTTCGTTGGTGACGAATGGAATTTCTTCCGGCACCGTCGAAGGCACACCCATGTCAACTTCCACGTTGCCGTCTTCTCGAAGTTGCGTGGTGATGACGCCGCTGTTCGTCTGCAGCCGCAACTCGGTCTTCACCGACAGACCGCTGTCGACCACGAACTTCGCGAAGCAACGCGCGCCGTTCCCGCACTGTTCGGCTTCGCTGCCGTCGGCGTTGTAGATCCGATAGCGGAAGTCGCTCTCCGGATCCGTCGGCGGCTCGACGCTCAACAGCTGGTCGAACCCGACACCGGTGTGCCGATCGGACAAGCGTGCGATGAGTTCCGGCGAGAGGCGAATGTCCTGGCTGATCTGGTCGATGACCATGAAATCGTTGCCGAGACCGTGCATCTTGCTGAATTGGATCTGCATGGCCGACAGCCTATCCATCACACTCGATATTGCAACGGCGAGGCGTCTTGCGGCGCGTCGTCCTGCGCTGACGATGCCACTTCGGCGCGCAACTGATCAGCGATCGTTTCGCGCCGCCGCACGATCGAGAACGATGCGCCGTCGACGAGCACTTCGGCGGGACGGTTGCGGCTGTTGTAGTTGGAGCTCTGCACGAAGCCATATGCGCCGGCGCTGCGAATAGCGAGCAGCGAGCCCTCGGCCAGCGTCAGGTCGCGATCGTGCGCGAGAAAGTCACCGCTCTCGCATACCGGACCGACGATATCCCAATTGGCGCGGATGCCGCCGTGCACCGGTGATTCCACCGCGTCGATGCCATGCCACGCCTGATACAGCGTCGGCCGTATGAGGTCGTTCATCGCTGCGTCGACTACGGCGAAACTGCGCGCGTCGTGTTCCTGCGTGGGCTTCAGATATTCGACGCGCGTCAACAGCACACCGCCGTTCGCAACCAGGAAGCGGCCGGGTTCCAGCGACACGGTCAGCGCGCGACCTTGTAGCTGCCGCTTGATCTGTGCCCCGTAACCGGCCACATCGAACTCCGGTTCGTCGCGATAAGTCACGCCCAGCCCGCCGCCGAGGTCGAGATGTTCGATGCGGATGCCTTCGCGCTCGAGCGTGTCGACCAATGCGAGCAGACTCTGCATGGCTTCGACGAGCGGCGCGGGGCTCGCGATCTGCGAACCGATGTGGCAAGCGACACCGATCACGTCGAGCCACTGCGAGTTGGACGCACTCCGGTACATTGCCAGCGCCTGGTCGCGCGGCACGCCGAACTTGTTGGACTTCAATCCGGTCGAAATGTACGGATGCGTGCCGGCGTCGATGTCGGGATTCACGCGCACCGAGATGCGCGCTTTTCGTGACAAGCGCTGCGCGTGCAACTCGAGCCGCGTAAGCTCAGCCACGCTTTCGACGTTGAACGAACCGATGCCGACCTTCAATGCGAAGTCGATTTCCGCGCCGGACTTGCCGACGCCGGAAAAAATGACCTTGGACGGATCGCCGCCGGCCCTTAGAACACGCTCGAGTTCACCACCCGAGACGATGTCGAAGCCGGCGCCGAGCGATGCGAACAGATTCAGAACCGCGAGATTGCCGTTCGCCTTCACCGCGTAACAGATGCGATGCGGCAGCGGCTGCAGAGCAGCTTCGAGGCGCGCGTATTGAGAAGCGAAATGCGTGCGTGAATAAACGTAGGTGGGCGTTCCGCAGCGTTGCGCGAGGTGTACCAGCGAGACGTCTTCGAAGTGCGCTACGCCGTCTCGAACCGACAGCGGGTCGTTCACGGCAACACACTGGAAGTCTTGGGTGGAACCGGGTCCGGCATGCGCAGCGGACCCTTCTGGCCGCAGGTCGCGACCATCAGCAGCAACAGCGAAACCAGTAACCACCGCGACACGGGAGCGTCCATCGACAAAGCGCGGCAGTATACACACTAAGCGATGGTCGGGTGCCTCATGGTCTGCCTGTCCCTGCCTTCTATATCAGCGTCAACGGCGAACTGTTCGCGCAGCAGCGTGAGCAAGTTGCGGCGCGGAGCAACTCGCCCGTCAGTGCGTTTCGGCCGGCGCGACACAAGATGAGGTGCATCGCTCGCGCTCGCCGTGTAGATCTCGACCCCACGAAGTCCGGCTTGGGTGACTACCTCGTCGAGGCGGCTGGAGACTTCGTGGGCCTTTTGTTGCGAAGGCGCGAAGAATCGATGAATTGCCCCGTCGCGCAGCGCGAGCAACACGGTCACGCTGCCACGCTGATCGTGGACCAACACGGTATCGCTTGCGGATGTCGCGATGCCGCACAAACAGCTGAGTGCGTCCAAACGGATGTTGCGCGCGTCGGTGCGCAATCCGGCGCGGCTCGGTGCCGCCAGCGCTTCGAACAACTGCGCCGCGTCCGAGCAGCGGCGAGAGGAAAAGCGCCCGGCGCTGCGTTCGACGATGACGAAGCCTCCTGCCAACGCGAACACGAAGCGGCCGACTGAGTCGTGCCGGAACGCATCGGACATCTGCGCCACGAGTTCACCGATGCGCTCTTCGATCGCACGGTCGTATTCACCGCCGACGCAATGCACGCGCAACGTGTCGGGCGGGTGCGCGAGCAAACCGGTGAGACTCGTGATCAGGCCGTCGTCGCCCGTGTTTCCGCTCGCGACGATGCCATCGTCGCCGATCTGCAGCACATCGACACCCGCAATGAGGCTGATGTGGAAGCCGCTGAAATTAAGCGGATCGTCCCAGTCGCTGACGATGGCCTCACCGGCAGGCCTCAGCGCGAACTGCGGCGATTCTTCTGCGTTGACGATCAGCATCGTCGATGGGGTCGCCGAAGGGCCCGCCGAAGTGCGATCGAGCTGCGACAACAACTCCAGTGTCCGTGCGCAGGCGTGTCGTCTGGCGTCGTCGACGCGCAGATTGTCTGTGCCGAGGCGATGTGCATGTGCCCAGGCGATCGTGGCCGCAAATCGCGTTGCGGCGAACGCGGTCCTTTCTTCATCGCGCAGTTGCCATTGTTCCGCCCGCGCTTCGACGCGCACTCGGCCGGCGACGCGCCTCGGCCACAGTGCCGGATTGATGCGCGGGATCGTGTCGTTGCGATTCTCGGTCCAGCGCGAGATCCGTTCGCCGGCTGCGCGCAAACGGTTGTGCATTTCGGCCGGGGCGTTCAACTCGGATGCGAGCCGCGTCAGATGTTCGTGCGTGCGCTGCAGTTCGCCGTTCACGCGCGCGTTCTCGCGTTGCAATTCGGCCAAGCTCGGTTCGCGTGGTGCGCCGCGCCGGCAATCCCGCGCGAGCGCCAGGCGTTCAGGCGCGTCGGCGAGATAAGCGGCGATGGCCTCGTCCATAAGCGTCGACCAGTCGATGCCCTCGTCGCCGTTCCAGATCCGCTCCTTATAGGCATGCGCCAACGGTTCGAGGGTCGCATCGCACGCGTAGCTTTCGAGCAGCATTAGCGACGGTAGCTGCACGTAGGGAGTTTCGAGTGCGGCTTCCATCAGATCGACGCCGGCGGTGAGGCACTCGGCGCGCGGAATCGGTTCCGCGCGACCCAGATCGAACGTGTCGTCGCGACCGATGAATCGCTGCGACTTGAGTCGCGCGCAGTACTCGTCGTGAGCGTGGTCGAGTCTTGGCGGTACGAGCCACCAGATCGGATAGCGGCCCGCCAGCAGTATTGCGGATCGGTAGAACGTGTCGCGCGAGAGGCATGGGTTACGCAGACGGCTGCGTCGCGCTTGTTCTTCCACCGGATCGAGCAACGTCGTGGTCAACGCGATGCCGCGGTCTGCCGCGTATCGAACGAGACGAGTGAGCTTTTCGTTCAACGCTGCATGCGTCGCCACGGCACTGATCACGCTGAGTTCCAGCGCGTTGTCCGGTAGCTGCGTCACATACAAGGCCTGGATCTGTGTACGCCGTTCGACGAAGCGCTCCAGCACGAACGACAGCGCCACTTTGCGGACGGCATTCAGCGCCCGCCGATCAGGTGTATAGCGTTCGATCCCGCACGGCACGTCGAAATCGACGAAGCCCGGAAGTGCCGCGTGATTGCTGTGCATCAGAACGGGAATGGCATCGAAGAACGTTCGTCGCTCGTCGGAGAAACCGTTGCGCAGCGCTTCGACGCGGTCGCGATTCAGCGCCAGAAAACGGTCGCGCAACGCGCGCAGCGATTTGCGGTCGATGTCGTCGGCGGGATCGGTGGAGTCGGGCTGCATACTCGAGTATAGGCAGCCCACGGCAACCGGCTTTGCGCGGCTAACCGAGCCGTGTGCGGCCTCGCGTGATCGCCGCCCGGACCTGTGCAGGCGCGGTGCCGCCGATGTGATTGCGCGCGTTGACCGACCCTTCGAGCGTCAGCACGTCGTAAACCGACGCGTCGATCACGGGACTGAAGTGCTGCAGTTCGGCCAGAGTCAGATCGCTCAGCGCGACGCGTTTTGCGAGCGCGTGGGCCACGCAACGGCCGACCACTTCGTGTGCGTCGCGGAAGGGCAGGTCTTTGCGCACCAGATAGTCTGCGAGGTCGGTAGCCGTGGCGAAACCGAGCGAAGCCGCTTCGCGCATGCGGTCGGCACGCACGTCGAGGTGCGGCAACATGCCGAGCATCGCGGTGAGACAGTCCTTCAGAGTATTTAGCGCATCGAAGAGCGGCTCTTTGTCTTCTTGATTGTCCTTGTTGTAGGCGAGCGGCTGCCCCTTCATGAGGGTGAGCAACCCCATCAGGTGGCCGAACACGCGACCGGTTTTGCCGCGCACCAGCTCGGGCACGTCGGGGTTCTTCTTTTGCGGCATGATCGACGAGCCTGTGCAAAAGCGGTCGGGCAGGTCGACGAAGCCGAACTGTTGGGACGACCAGAGCACCAGTTCTTCAGACCAGCGCGACAGGTGCATCATCGCGATGCTCGCCACCGAACAGAACTCGATGGCGAAGTCGCGGTCGCTCACCGCGTCGAGCGAGTTCTCGGTGACCTCATCGAACCCGAGCTCCCGCGCGGTGAACGCGCGATCGATGGGGAAGGTCGTGCCGGCGAGCGCGGCACTTCCGAGCGGCATTACGTTGACCCGGCGACGCAACTCGACGAGCCGTTCCCGGTCGCGCAGCAACATTTCGAACCAGGCCATGACGTGGTGCCCGAACGTCACCGGCTGAGCCGTTTGCAGATGCGTGAAGCCCGGCATGATCGTGTCGGCGTGGGCATCGGCGAGGTCGAGCAGTGCGACCAGCAGCTGAGTCATGATCGAGTGCAGCGCGTCGATCTCGTCGCGCAGGTACAGACGGATGTCGGTTGCAACCTGATCGTTGCGGGAACGACCGGTGTGCAGCCGTTTTCCGACGTCTCCAACGATCTCGATGAGTCGGGATTCGACGTTCATGTGGACGTCCTCGCGCGACACGGACCACGTAAGCCGACCCGCCTCGATTTCAGTGCGAATCGTCTTCAAGCCGTCGACGATGACGCCGCATTCGTTGCCGGAAAGCACGCCGACATGCGCCAGCATGCGGGCGTGAGCGATGGAGCCTTGAATGTCGTGGTGGTATAACCGCGCATCGAAACCGATCGACGCGGTAAACCGCTCGACGAATTGGTCAGTGGGTTCGCTGAAGCGGCCGCCCCAGAGCTTTCCAGAGGCAGCAGAGTCGTCAGTAGGGTCGGACATCGCGGCTTCGACGTATGAAAAGACGCGCGATTGTAGCAACTTGCGATTGCAGCAACTGATTTGTAGCAACTTGGGGCGGCGCTTCCGGGCGCATGGATGGGAGACGAAAGCGTAGTGGCGGCGGCACCGATTGATCAGGCGCGACCCACCCGGTTCGTCATTCCCGATCTCTGTAATGCACCGGCTCTGAGCATCGTCGTTCTCGTCGGGCAGCTGCTCGTGCTGGTGTTGTTGTTTGCCGGAGGGCCGCTGACCTGGGAAGGCCTGGCGCTGAAGTCGCTTTACGTGCAGTGGGTGGTGCTGATGAGCGCCGGCGCGCTGTGCGGGTCGCGTCGCTGGCTCGCACAGATGGGCCTCGCGCGCGGTGCTTTGCTCGCTTTCGTGATGATCACTTTGCTGACGCTCGCGGTCAGTCTCGGTGCGGACAGAGTCGTTGCGGGAACGATGAGCTATCAGCGCGTTCCGATCGACTGGGCTGCGATCGCGAAGCAGCTGGGGATCGCCTGCATCATCGCCGGCATGGTGCTGCGCTACTTCTACGTTCAACAGCAGCTGCGCGAACAGGAGCAGTCGGAGTTGCAGTCGCGCATCCAGGCGCTGCAGTCGCGCATTCGGCCGCACTTCCTGTTCAACAGCATGAACATCATCGCGAGCCTGATCTCGGTCGATCCGGAAACTGCGGAGTCGGTGGTCGAAGACCTGTCGGAACTGTTTCGCGCAAGTCTCAACGATGCCGGCAACCAGGTGCTGCTGACGGAGGAACTCGAGCTGTGCGAGCGCTACGTGCGCATCGAGCAGTTGCGTTTGGGGGATCGGCTGCGGCTTTCATGGGACATCGGCGAATATCCGGACGGTTTGAAGATACCGTTGCTCACGCTGCAGCCGCTGCTGGAAAACGCGATCTATCACGGCATTCAGCCGTTGCCCGACGGCGGCACCATTACCGTGACGTTGCGCCACGATCGCAACATCGTCAGCGTGCGCATCACCAATCCGCTGCCGAGCCCCGAGTACCGATCGCAGACGCACGGCAACAAAATGGCGGTGAACAACATTCGCAGCCGGCTGAATGTGCTGTACAACGATGCGGCTGAGTTGACGGCTGAGGCAGAAGGTGACGTATTCGTGACGATGCTTCGGTATCCGCATCGGTCGCCTGACGATTCCGATCTGACGAGGGAGGTGTCATAAGCTGTGAAGATACTCATAGTCGACGATGAGCAACTCGCACGCGATCGTCTGGTGCGCATGTTGAGTGACATTCCGGGCTATGAGGTAGTAGGTCAGGCGGCCAACGGCATGCAGGCAGTGGAACGGTGCGAAACGACGCAGCCTGATGTGGTGCTGCTCGACATTCGTATGCCGGGAATGGACGGGCTCGAAGCGGCGCGCCATATGGCCGGTATGGAAGAACCGCCCGCAGTAGTGTTCTGCACCGCCTATGAGGAACACGCCATTGAAGCGTTCAAAGTGCAGGCTGTGGGCTATCTGTTGAAGCCCGTGCGACGCGACGACCTGGCCGGCGTACTGGCTGCGGCAACGCGCACGAATCGCGCGCAGCTCGCCGCGTTGGCGCGCGAAGAAGGTTCGCAGCGCAGCCATATCTCTGCACGCACCCGAAAGGGTATTGAACTCGTACCCATCGACGACGTGCGCTTCTTTCAGGCGGATCAGAAGTACGTGACGATGCGCCATGCCGCCGGCGAACTGCTGATCGACGAAACGCTGCAGGAGCTGGAAGACGAATTCGGCACTCGCTTCGTGCGCGTGCATCGAAATGCACTCGTTGCCACCAAGTACATCGAGGGGTTGGAGCGCAACGAAGAGGGCCAGTATCAGATCCGCCTGCGCGACGTACCGGGCGGCATCGATATCAGCCGTAGGCACGTATCGTCCATTCGTCGGTACATCCAGAAGCTATGAGTCTATCCGTACTGCGCATCGCCACCCGCAAGAGCCGTCTCGCGCTCTGGCAGGCGGAATTCGTGAAGTCGCAACTCGCAAGTGCGCATCCTGGCCTGCAGATCGAATTAGTCGGAATGACAACGCGCGGCGATCAGTGGTTGTCCGCGCCCCTCAGCGAAATTGGCGGCAAGGGCTTGTTCATTAAGGAGCTCGAAACTGCCATTGCCGACGGGCGCGCAGATGTTGCCGTCCACTCCATGAAGGACGTGCCGGCGGAATTGCCTGTCGGGTTCGTGTTGCCGGTGATCGGCTACCGCAGCGAAGTTCGTGACGTGCTGGTCAGCCCGCGGGTGCGTTCGGTAGTGGAGCTTCCGCACGGTGCGCGCGTGGGTTCGTCGAGTCTCCGCAGGCAGGCGCAACTGCTGGCGCGCCGCCCGGATCTCGTCGTGGCGCCCGTGCGCGGTAACGTCAACACGCGGCTCGATAAGCTCGACGCCGGCGAATACGACGCGCTGCTGCTTGCGGGCACGGGACTGCAGCGTCTTGGACTTGCTGATCGTATTCGTGAATTCCTGAGCCTCGAAGACAGTCTGCCCGCGGCGGGCCAGGGCGCTCTAGGGGTGGAGTGCAGCGCGCGTCGCACCGACGTGATCGAACTGCTTCGTCCGCTGAACGACCCCGTAGTGTCGCGCTGTGTACGCGCGGAGCGCGCCGTGAGTCGGCATCTCGGCGCGGATTGTTCGCTGCCGATCGCGGCGTACGCAATCGAGGTGGCGGGGGATCTGCAGATGCGCGCGCTGATCGCGAACGGTGCCGGAACTCGCGTGTTGCGATGCGCGGTGTCGGGCGCCGACCCCGATGCACTGGGTGCGCAAGCCGCGACGGAACTGCGACGACAGGGCGCTGATGAAATCCTCGACGAGTTGCGCCGGTCTTATGGTGTCGATCGCTAGCAACGCCACGGTGCTCGTCACGCGGACGGAGCCGGGCGCATCTGAGCTCGCACAAGCGCTTCGCGCTGCCGGGTACGCCGCGCGGTGTTGCCCGATGCTCGAGATTCGCTCCATCGATAACGCCACATCGAGCGCCACCGTTGCCGAGTTCGATCGCTTCGACATCGCGATATGCGTTTCCGGACACGCTGCTCGTTTCGCGCTCGACCTGATCGATGCGCACTGGACGCAACGCCCCGAGGTGACGTGGATAGCCGTCGGCGCGGCCACCGCGCGTGTGCTTGCGGATCGCGGTATTGAGGCGATGCAACCGGCGACCGAGTCGTCGGAGGGTATACTCGCGCTCGCGCCGCTCGGCCGAATAGTCGGGCGACGCGTGCTTATTTGTGCGGGTCGAGACGGACGTCCGCTGCTGATGGAAGAGCTGTCGAGACGGGGTGCACAAGTGACGCCGTTGACGCTGTATGAGCGAATAGCGGTGTCCGCTGAACGCTCAGCGGTTGAACTTGGTGACGCGTCTGCGATCGACGCGGTCGTCGTATCGAGCGCGGATGGTGCGCGCGCATTTGCATCGGCCTGGCAGACGGTGGGCGGCGACCCGGACGTGACGGTTGTCGCACCATCGGTGCGTGTCGCGGCCGAGTTGCGTGGTCTCGGATTCAGCCGCGTGACGGTGGCCGATGGTGCCGGCGCGCAGGCGACCGTCGAAGCGCTTAGAAAAATTGACGAGGAATCGAGATGAGTGACGCGGAGATCGGTCGCACCACAACGAACCGCACGAGCGCGGCATTGCCACGCCGCGGGGGACGCGTGCTGGCGTCGTTTGCGACATTGCTCGCACTGGCTGCATTGGGGTTGGCCGGATATCCGTACTACCAGCGCTATGTCGTCGGTGTGCCTGCGCCGATCAACAGTGGCGAACTCGAATCGCTGCGCATCGCGCAGCAGCGCCAGGCGGATGAACTCGCACGGGTAGCTGCAGAATCGAAAGCACTCGAAGCGCGATTCAGTCAGCACACGACGGAAGCGACGCAAGTTGTGCCACCGCCGGTTGACTCGACGGCCTCGGCATTGCCGGCGCGCGCGTTGCGAATCGCGGAAGCCACTTTCCTGGTGCAAGGCGCCAACGATCGCCTGTTGGTGACGCGTGATGTACACGCCGCACTGGCGATGTTGCTGGCCGCACAAACCATCGTCGATCAGATCGACGATTCGGCGCTGGCAGACGTGCGCGCCGCGTTGAGCGGCGCGATCGCGTCGCTGCGAGATGTCACGATCGTCGACCTCGACGGAACGTTCGCACGGCTGCAGGCACTTCAGAAGGCGCTACCGGATCTGCCGATGCGCGGCGCCCGTTTCGTTGCTGCACCCGTGGCTGCTCCAAGTGATGCGGCGCCGATGTCGACAGCGGCGGTGGCGTGGCAGAAGTTCCTGTCGCTGTTTGCGTTCCATCGTCAGGGCGACGCGGCGCGACCACCGCTCGGTGCGGATGAGGCTACGTATCTGCGCTTGAATCTCGGCCTGATGCTGCAGACCGCGCAACTCTCGCTTCTGCGCCATGATGAAGTCGTTTATCAGAAGAGCCTCGAGTCGGTGCGTCGTTGGCTCGACGACTACCTCGATACGGGTGCAACCGAAGTGACGGCCGCCCGTGCAGAGATCGATCAGCTGCTTGCGGTCCAAATCGATCGGGCGTTGCCCGACATCGGCGCTCCGCTCGCAGCGTTGCGTAAGGTCATGGCGCCGGCATCGCCGGCCACGCCCGCGCCTGCATCGCCAGTCACGCCCGCGCCTGCAGCGAGCGGTACGCCGTGAGGCGCGCGCTGATCTATCTGGTCATTGCGCTCATCGTGGGCGGTGCGGTCGGCACGTTGATGTCGCGCGATCCCGGCTATGTGCTCGTCAGCTACGAGAACATGAGCGTCGAGACGAGCCTCTGGTTCGCCCTGCTCACGTTGATCGTCGGCTATTTCGTATTGCGCGTCGTCATCGGGTTGTCGATGCGGCTGATCCGCAGTGGTGCCGGAGTAGCGCAGTGGCAGCAGAACCGCCGTGCGCGAGTAGCACAAGCCCGAACGGTGCGGGGGTTGTTGCTTGCGGGCGAAGGTGACTGGCCCGGTGCGCGCAAGGCACTGGCAGCCGACGCCGAGGTGGTGGATCTGCCGTTGGTGAACTATCTCGGCGCCGCACGCGCAGCGAACGAGATCGGTGATGTGCCTGGACGCGACGCTCTATTGCAGAAGGCGAGTGAATCGACACCGGGCGCGACGCTCGCAGTCGGTCTGACTCAGGCGGAGTTGCAGATCTCGGCACAACAGTACTCGGCCGCGATGCAGACGCTTTCGAACCTCCGGGCGACATCACCGAATCATCCTCGTGTGTTGCGCCTGCTCGCGGAGTGTTACGAGAAACAAGGCGATTGGGGTGCGCTGCTTGCGCTCGCCCCCGAGCTGCAGAAGCGCAGTGTGCTTGCGCCGGAGGTTTTGCGTCCGATGCAGCAGCGCTGGGCGACGGCGTGGTTCCAATCGGAGAACGAGAGTGCGCAAAGGCTGACGACACAATGGAATGCACTCGACAAAGATCTGCGAGCCGATTCGACTGTGATGGCGGCATACGTTAATGCGCTCGACAGGGCCGGTGCAGGCGGTGAAGCCGAAGTGACGCTGAGCAAAGCGTTGAAGCAGGAGTGGAGCGATGAACTCGTCGCGCTATACGGGCGACTTGAGTTGAGTGGCGTCGATCAGCGGCGTGCAATCGCGGAGGGGTGGCTCAAAACCCGGCCCAACGACGCAACGCTGCTCCTGGCGCTGGGTCGCATTGCCTTGGCGAACCGGGATTGGGCCAGCGCGCGCGAGTACTTCGAAGCAAGCTTGAAACAACGACGCAGCGCAGAGGTGTACGGTGAGCTCGGACGATTGTGTCTGGCGATGGGCGAACGTCCGCGCGCTGCTGAACTGCTCGCGCAGTCCATCGACATGAGCGGAGAGCTTCCAACGCTACCCTTGCCGCAGGCCGACGCTACCGCGGCGCGTAGCTGAAGACGTCAGACTCTACGGTGACGTTGGTTACGCCGAGTTCGTTCAGCACATCGGCGACGGCGTGCACGAACCCCGGACCGCCGCTGATGACGATTCTTCCCGACGTCGGCAACGCGTGTGTGCGCAACCAGGCGAGCACTGCGCTGGGCACCTGCGGCGAATCGACGACCGCTTCGTAGCTCAGCCAGGTGGCGAAGTTGCGTAGCTCGGCGTCTGCGTACAAGTGTTCGCGCTGAGTCACGCTCCACACCAGCGTCACGCGGCGACTGTTTTCAGCGTGGCGCAGGTGCTCGAGGATCGCGCGACATTGCGAGATGCCGGAGCCCCCGGCGATCAGCAGCAGATCCTCGGCAAGCGGGGCCGTGATATGAACGTCCCCGAACGGCCCTTCGATCGACAACTCGGTGCCCGTGTCCAGCAACTCGTTCATCAGCTGAGCGTCCGCCACGCCCGGTAGCGGTCGATAGTGCAACTCGAGTTGGGGAACGCGCTCGGGAGCGCTCGCAATGGACATCGGTATCCGAACGCCGCCCGGATGGACGACGTTCAGGTATTGCCCGGCGTGGAATGGGAACGGTATCGGTAGCGCCAGTGAGATCAGCCTGACGCCCGAATCATGGTGCGCAACCGACGCGATGCGCGCCCGAACCTCTCTCTCGGGAAGGCAGGGGGCAATCAGCGACTGCCTTTCATCGACGCGAAGAACTCGGCATTCGTCTTGGTAGTGCGCAGCCTGTCGAGCATGAACTCGACCGCGGCGGTGTCATCCATTTCATGCAGCAGCTTGCGCAGAATCCATGCGCGGTTCAGTTCTTCTTCGGACATCAGCAGATCTTCGCGGCGCGTACCGGAACGGCGGATGTTTATCGCAGGGTATACGCGCTTCTCGGCGATCTTCCGCTCGAGATGCAGTTCCATATTGCCGGTACCCTTGAACTCTTCGTAAATGACTTCGTCCATCTTCGAACCGGTTTCGACAAGCGCCGTAGCGATGATCGTCAGGCTGCCGCCTTCCTCGATGTTGCGCGCCGCACCGAAGAAGCGCTTCGGTCGTTCCAGCGCGTGTGCATCCACACCACCGGTTAGCACCTTGCCTGACGACGGCACAATGGTGTTGTACGCACGCGCGAGTCGCGTAACGGAGTCGAGCAGAATGACCACGTCTTTTTGATGCTCGACGAGACGCTTCGCCTTCTCGATCACCATCTCGGCGACCTGAACGTGGCGTGACGGTGGTTCGTCGAAGGTGCTTGCGACCACTTCGCCGCGCACGGAGCGTTGCATCTCGGTCACTTCTTCGGGACGTTCGTCGATTAGCAGCACTATCAGAACGACTTCGGGATCGTTCGCGACGATCGCCTTCGCCATGCTCTGCAACAGAATGGTTTTACCGGCTTTCGGCGGCGATACGATCAGTCCGCGCTGACCGCGGCCGATCGGTGCAATGAGATCGACGATGCGCATCGACAGGTCTTCGGTGCTGCCGTTGCCGCGTTCGAGTGTGAGGCGCCGGTTCGGGAACAGCGGCGTCAGGTTTTCGAACAGGATCTTGTGTTTCTTGGTGTTTGGTTCGCTGAAGTTGATTTCATCGACTTTCAGCAGTGCGAAATAACGTTCGCTGTCTTTCGGCGGACGGATTTTTCCGGCGATGCAGTCGCCGGTGCGCAGGTTGAAACGACGTACCTGGCTCGGCGACACATAAATGTCGTCAGGGCCGGCGAGGTATGACGAATCGGCGGAGCGAAGGAATCCGAAGCCGTCCTGCAGGATCTCCAACGTGCCGTCGCCGTAGATATCTTCGCCGTTCTTCGATTGCTTGCGCAGGATCGCGGCGATCACTTCCTGTTTGCGCGAGCGGGCGAGATTTTCGAGGCCCATTTCGCGGGCCATATCCACGAGATCACCGACGGGTTTTCGTTTCAGATCTGTCAAATTCATAAGATTAAAAAGCCACAAAGTGCGGGTATTGAGAGGGGAGTCGAAAGGCGCCGGGCCGTTCGTTAAATCGCGTGAGAGACGTTCGAGGAAACGAGAAGGGAGGCGACTAGAACGAGCACTGGCGAACGGAATCTACCACCGCC
>CAZLDA010000018.1:0-16050 GCA_964557875.1 uncultured Pseudomonadales bacterium
CCGGACCCTGACAGAACGCATTGCCGACACCGGGGATCGGGTTATCGGTGAATCCCGGTATCGCGGCACAAGGTGTTCCCGGCGGAAGACCGAACGCGACGCCCGGCAACTGCAGGATCTGGTTCGTACCCTGACCGAACGACAATGACGTGTTGTAGTACAGGGCACCTACGGTGTAGGTCAGGTTTTCCATCGCGCTGCCGCTCAGACGAAGCTCCTGGCTGGTCAGGTCGAAACTCTGATCGCGCAGCGTGTGCAGTCGCGGAAGAGGCACGGCCAACGTCGCGAGCGTGTCGTTATCGAAGTCCTGACGGACGACATCCTTACTGCTGACGTAGCCGGTGATCGATTCGAGCGTCATGGCGTCGCCCAGATCCCATTGCACGTTCAGGCCCCAGGTATCGACGTTGTAGCGGATCGTCTGCTTCAGATCGCCGAGCGTCTCCAGCGGGTTGTTGCCCGGCAGAATGATCGGTTCGTTGGGAAGACCGAAGTTGCCGTTGTCGTCGATGTTGTCATACCACACCGTCGCCACGATCTCTTCTACCGGTTGCCACTTCAACGCAGCCGAATAGGTCTTGTAGTCGACGTTGCCGTCGTCCGTCACGCGCGTCTGGTTCTGATAGAAACCGTCACGCGTATTCGACGCGCCTGAGAGCTTCAAAGCGAGTTTGTCGTCGATCAACGGAACATTGACTCGGGCCTTATACAACTGGTCGTTGTAGTCGCCCATCTCGGCGGAGACCTTGAGGCCCAGTTCGTTGAGTTGCGGCTGCGTGCGTCGGACGACGATCGTGCCGCCGGTGGTGTTCTTACCGTAGAGCACCCCCTGGGGACCGCGGTTCACTTCGACCTGATCCACGTCGAACGTGTCCACGAGTTGCCCCGTGTTGTTGGCCTGGAAGATTCCGTCCAGGACCAAACCGACCTGAGGCGCAACGGTCTTCTCGACGTCCGCCGTGCCAAGACCGCGAATGAAGATCGCGCCCATGCTCGGACCCGCCGTTTGCTGGCTCACCGAGACGTTCGGCATCAGGTTGTCGAAGTCGACGAGCGTTCGCGGCGCGATGCGCTGAATGTCCGTCTGCGTGAACGCCGATACCGACACCGGAACATCCTGAATCTGTTCCTCTGTGCGCCGCGAAGTAACGACGATTTCTTCGACGATGCCTGCGCTCGTCTGTTGCGGCTCCGCTGCGTTCGCCTCGGCAACGAACGCGACGGCTGTTGCTCCGGCCGCGAAGGCGCACGCGAACGGTGCCATCGAAACCAATAGCTTCGAGAATCTCATGCTTGGTTATCCCCCAAATTACCCGTCGGTTTGCGACGGAATCGGTACCCCTTGAAACACCCCACCTGCCAAAAAACCGGCAAGCCTGATTCTTTTAAAAGATCGCCGTTGGAGAGTCAATGGAAGTAAAGCGCATGAATTAGCGTCTGTTCGACGCGAAGGGGTGCAAAAACCTTGCTGCAACGCAGACGAAGTCCTTCGTTTCGATGCACTTCGGCCGGGCTTCGCAGCGCCCCTCATTTGCATCGTCAGCGCTGAGCCGGAAGCGGTCGTAAAGCCTCGCCGGCCGCGGGCTTGTCGCTTGGCCGGGATCCCTGCAATCATGGCGCCAGACCCTGGCCGCCGCCCCCGGAGTACTGCCATGACCGCCGAACTGAAACAGATCGCCGCGAACCGGATCGATGCACTCGCCGAGCAACTGCTGCACGTGTCGCACGACATCCACGCGCATCCGGAGCTCGCTTTCAACGAACACCACGCCAGCGGCCTGTTGTGCGACGCGCTGACTTCCGCTGGTCTTCCGGTGAAACGTTCGGCGTACGGCCTGGAAACGGCATTCGAGAGCGAGTTCGCCGGCGGCAGCTTGGTCGGCAACAAGAGGGGTCCGCTGGTGGCGCTACTCGCCGAATACGATGCGCTGCCCGGCATCGGCCACGCGTGCGGCCACAATCTGATTGCCACATCCGCCTTGGGTGCCACGCTCGGCCTGGCGGCGGTTCGCGAGCGTCTCTGCGGCACGGTGCGGCTGTTGGGAACCCCCGCCGAAGAGAAAGGCGGCGGAAAGGAACTGATGGCGCGATTGACGGTGTCGACGCGGCGATGATGATCCACCCGTCGGGCATCAACCTCACCACGATGCCGTGCATCTGCGTAGCCGAAGTGCGCGTCGAATATCACGGCCGCGCGGCGCACGCGTCCGCGATGCCGCACAGAGGCATCAACGCACTCGACGGATTGCTGCTCGCTTACCAGGCCATCTCGAATCTGCGTCAGCACATTCAGGCGACCGAACGCATTCACGGGATCGTTACCGACGGCGGACTCGCACCGAACATCGTTCCGGACTTTGCCGCGGGTGATTTCTATGTACGCGCAGCCAACGTCGACGATCTGGCGCGGCTGAAACCACGCGTGCAGGCGTGTTTCGAAGCGGGCGCCAAAGGCAGCGGCTGCGAGGTGGACGTGAAGTGGGCCGGCGTGGACTATCTCGACCTCAACACCAACTGGCCGCTGGCGTCGAGCTTCCAGCGCAATGCCGAGTCGTTGGGCCGCACGTTCTTTCCTATCGACAAACTGCCGGCCGGATCGAGCGGCAGCACCGACATGGGCAACGTCAGCTACCGTGTTCCGTCGATTCACCCGATGATCGCTGCCGCGCCGAGCAACGTGGTGATTCACCATCCCGATTTCGCCAAATGGGCAGGCTCCGAGATGGGTGATGCGGCCGCGCTCGACGGCGCGAAGGCACTCGCGATGACCACGATCGACTATCTGATGAATCCGTCGCTGCAGGACGAATGCAGACGCGCCTTTGCAGTCTCGGTGGGGCTCTCCTGAGCAAGAGCCGTGCAACCGGGAACGTGTGGGTCTTCGGCTACGGTTCGCTGATCTGGCGACCGGACTTTCCGTTCGTACAGCGCCATCGCGCGCGCATCGAGTGCTGGAGCCGGCGCTTCTGGCAGGGCTCGCACGACCATCGTGGTACAGCTGAGGCACCCGGGCGCGTGGTTACACTCGTGCCGACGCCGGGCGCGCGCTGCGACGGCGTCGCCTATCTGATCGACCACACCGTGTTCGACCACCTCGATCATCGCGAGAAGAACGGCTACGAACGCAACAACGTGGAACTGCAGTTCGCAAGCGAACGTACAGGCGGCGTGGTGTACATCGCGCACCGCAACAATCATGCGTTCCTCGGCGACTCACCCCTCGACAACCTGGCGCGGCAGATCCTCGAGAGTCGCGGGCCGAGCGGAACGAATCGCGAATACCTCTACGAACTCGCGGCTGCGCTGCGAAATCTTGACGCTGACGATCCGCACGTGTTCGAGTTGGAAGCTCACGTAAAAGCACTGGAAGCCGATGGATATTCGCCTGCTGCCTGAACACGAACGTTTTCGCGAAGAGGTGCGCACGTTCCTCGACAGCGCGCTCGACGACGACCTGCGCGACGGCGCGAGATTCTGTCCCGTCGTGTTCCAGGACTACGAAACGAACATCCGCTGGCATCGCATTCTCTACAAGCAAGGCTGGATCGCACCGAGTTGGCCGAAGCAGTTCGGCGGCACCGGTTGGGATCTGATGCAGCGTCACATCTGGACCACCGAAGCGAGCCTCGCGGGTGCGCCCGGTGTTGCGCCGATGGGTCTCGGAATGTGCGGACCGATGTTGATCGGCCACGGCACGCCGGAACAGCGAGCGTTCTATCTGCCTCGCATTCTCTCCGGCGAAGACTATTGGTGTCAGGGTTATTCGGAACCGGGCGCGGGCTCCGACCTGGCCTCGTTGAAATTGCGCGCGGACATCGACGGCGAACACTACGTGCTGAACGGCACGAAAATCTGGACGACGCACGCGCATTACGCGAACCGCATGTTCTGCCTCGTGCGCACCGACTTTTCCGGCAAGCCGCAACAAGGCATCACGTTTCTGTTGCTCGACATGGATACACCCGGCATCACGGTAGAGCCGATCGTGTTCGTGTCCGGCGAGCACGAAGTGAACCAGGTGTTCTTCGACAACGTGCGCGTGCCGCGTTCGAATCGCGTCGGCGCGGAAAACGACGGTTGGAGCGTGGCGAAGTACCTGCTCGAGTTCGAACGTGGCGGCAGCGGCGCCGCGCGGATGCAGGCGTCGTTGACGCGTTTGAAGCGACTCGCGGCGCTGATCAAAACCGGCGAGGGCTCGCTCGCCGATGATCCTGCGTTCGCTCGCAAAATTGCGGTGGCAGAGATCGATCTCACCGCGATTCAGTACACCGAATTCCGCATCCTCGCCGCACTCTCGCGCGGCGGCAGTCCAGGTCCGGAGTCTTCGATACTGAAGAACCTCGGCTCCAACATGAGCATGCGGCTTTCCGAGCTCGCGGTGGAAGCGATCGGCTACTACGGATCACCGCACCAGCCCGACGCACGCGCGGTGGGCAGCAACGTAGCGCCGATCGGCCCCAACGAGGGAATCGTGGCGCTGCCGAACTACCTCAACTATCGCGCGATGTCGATTGCCGGCGGCACCAACGAAGTGCAGAAGAACATCGTCGCGAAACTGGTGCTCGGTCTTTAGGCGCGCGAGCGCGAGCGGCGTGGTGCAAACAGCTTCGCCGAAATGCCCTTCTCGCGGAGATCAGTCGGCACGTCTTTGCCGCGTACCAACGCGGCGCTCAATCGCGCCATTGTCGGCGACGTCTGAATACCGAATCCGCCCTGACCGATCAGCCAGAAGAACCCCTCTGCTTGGTCGTCGAAGCAGACCACCGGCAGACTGTCCGGCAGGAACGATCGCAATCCCGCCCAACGGTGCTCTATGCGATCCACTGCAACCGTGGTCGCTGCTTCGAATCGTTCGATCGCAACCGCAACGTCGATTTCTTCCGGCTGCGCATCGCACGGCGCACTCGGCGTTTGGTCGGCGGGTGACAGCAGCAGGCGACCTGCGTCGGGCTTGAAGTAGAACTCGCTCTCGATCTCGTGGACCATCGGCCAGCGCGCAACGTCTGCGTTACCGCATTTGATCAGCATCGCCGTGCGCCGTTTCGGCACGAGGCCGACGCGCTTTACTCCCGCGAGTTCAGCCACCTCGTCACCCCATGCGCCGGATGCATTCACAACCGCGTCGCACGTGTATTGCCGGCCGCCCGCGTCGATCTTCCAGCCGCCGTTCACTCGCGCCAACGACTCGACCCGGCTGCGAGTGACGAGCGAACCGCCGTGCGCCTTCAACATGCGCCGGAAGCCGTTCAACAACCCGTGGGCATCGATGTCCATCACGTTCGGATCCGATACCGCTCGCGCGACGGTCTCGGGGCGCAGAATGGGCACCTGCTCGCGCACGCTCGCGGCGCTCACCTCGACGAGACCCGGACAGAATTCTCGCCAGCGTTGCAGATACGCATCCACCAGATGCGACTTCGGCGCGCTTGCAATCATCACGTCGGCGCGCGGCGTAACGATCGGAGCGTCCGCGAATCCGGCCGGCGGATTCTCGAAGAAGGCGCGACTCGACGACGTCAGCGTGAAGATAGTGCCGTTCACGTACGGTTCGATGTAGGCCGCCGCCGAGCGTCCGGAGCTGTGATATCCCGGCGCGTCTTCCGCTTCGAGCACCGTCACGTCGCAGTGTTGAGAGAGTTCTGCCGCACACGACATGCCCACCATGCCGCCGCCGATCACCACGATTTTCATACGAGGGTTCATACGAGCGTTCATTCGAGCCATCGTTCCATCTGGACCAAACGCAAGAGCGATGAATTATGATGACCGCCACTTCATCAGGCCACCGCAGAGGAAACGATGGGCGAACTCGTATTGCGAGAAGACGATCAGGGTCTCTGCGTTCTGACGCTGAACCGGCCCGACACGCTCAACGCGTTGAGTCCGAAACTGTTCATCGAATTGCGCGCGCATATCGATGCGCTCGCGAAACAGACCGACACCATCGGCTGCGTCATTCTTTGCGGCAAAGGCCGCTCGTTTTCTGCCGGTAACGACTTGAAGGCGATTCAGAGCGGCGAAGTCGCGCCGAGCCGCCACTTCCAGGCGGAAACGCTCGAAGCAATCGAACGTCTGCCGCAACCCGTGATTGCTGCCGTACAGGGCCATTGCTATACGGGTTCGCTCGAACTCGCGCTCGCCTGCGACTTCATCGTCGCGGCCGAGAACGCGCGGTTTGCCGATACACACGGGAAGTGGGCGATGTCACCCACGTGGGGCATGAGCCAGCGTTTGCCGCGACGGGTGGGAGTCGGCCGCGCCAAAGAGATGATGTTCAGCGGCCGCACGGTGTCGGGACAGGAGGCGCTGACCATCGGTCTGGCCGTGGCCTGCGTACCCGACGCCGAACTGATGCCGACCACCACCACGATGGCGCGCAAATTCCTCGAGAACTCGTGGTTCACGCTGCGTGCAGACAAGATGCTGGTCAACCGCGGCCTCGACTTCACACTATCCGAAGGGCTTCAGTTCGAGCGTGCGAACAGTCCCGGTCGCGGACCGGATCTCGAGGAACGCCTGAAGGCGTTCAGCAAAGGCGGCTGACGAAAGTCGCTGCAGCATCGGCGAGTTCTTCGAACACCGAGTCGCCGCGTTTTCGGGTGCGCTTCAATACCTTGTAGCTGTGATCGGCCGTGTCGAGCCACACGAGTTCAGCACGGGCGCCGAGCCGTGCAGTCACCTTCTGCAAGAGTTCGGGTTCCGCCAACGCATCGCGCGTTCCCGAGAGGAACAGCATCGGCACGTCTATGGAATCGAGATGATCGGCGCGCTTCGTGCCCGGTTGTCCGGCCGGATGCAGCGGAAACGAACAGAACACGAGCCCGCCGACTTCGCTGAGATCCCGATCGAGCATCGCGTGCGACGCCATACGGCCACCGAACGAGTGGCCGCCGATGAACAGCGGTAGACGCGGTTTTGATTCGCGCGCCTGCGCAACCGCGGCGGCGATCGTCGCCGTGGATACGGGGCGCGAGTCCACCGGCCGCTTCGCGCCTTCCATGAAGGGAAAGTTGAATCGCAGTACCGCAACACCCCGACGAGCGAGCTCAGTCGCGATGGACGCCATGCTGGCGTGCTGCATGTTCGCACCGGCGCCGTGAGCGAGCACCAGCACGGCCACGGCATTCGAAGGATCGGAGAGAATCCAGGACACTTCCCTTGACACATCGCCCGACGATACCCGAAACGTTCCGGACACAGGCGACGCAGTCACGGCGGGCTCAGTTCACCTGGCGTTCGCGGCCTTCCCAGAACGGTTTGCGCAACTCGCGTTTGAGCACTTTGCCCGAAGGGTTGCGCGGAAGTTCGGTAATGAAGTCGATGGTCTTCGGCAATTTGTAGCCGGCGATGCGATTGCGCGCAAAACCGATCAGCTCGTCGGGCGTCGCTTTCTGCCCCGGTTTCAATACGACCACCGCTTTCACCGCCTCACCCCAACGGTCGTCGGGCACGCCGATCACCGCAACGTCACCCACGGCCGGGTGACCGAACAGCGCGCTCTCCACTTCCGCGGGATAAATGTTCTCACCGCCCGACACGATCATGTCTTTGACGCGATCGTGCACGTACACGTAGCCGTCTTCGTCGAGATAACCCGCATCACCGGTGTGCACGTAACCGTCGATCAGGGTCTTCGCGGTGGCTTCAGGCAGATTCCAGTAGCCGAGCATGTTCGCCTTCGACTTGATGCAGATTTCACCGACGGTGCGCGGCGGCACCAGCCGGCCTTCCTCGTCGATGACCTTGAGTTCCACGCCCGGATACGGCTTGCCGGCGGAGCGCATACGATCGTTGCCGGCCATCACGTGATCCTGCGGTGGCAGGTACGTGGCAGCGCCGGTTGTCTCCGTCATGCCGTAAAGCTGCACGAAGCCGCACTTGAACACTTCCACGGCCTGGCGCAGCAGATCTAACGGAATCGGTGAGGCGCCGTACATGATGTACTTGATGTTGCTGAAGTCGGTGTGCTGCGCCTTCGGATGCTGCACCACCATACGAATCGCGGAAGGAACGAGGAATACCTTGGAAATTCCGCGTGTTTCGATCAGCTCGAGCGTGTCGCCCGGATTGAACTCGGACACCACGATGTTCATCGCACCCGCGCGCAGACCCCACACGCCGTAGCCGACACCGCCGATGTGAAAACTCGGCATCGCCACGAGACTTACATCGCGGTCGCTCCAATCGTTCCACTCCATGTCGTCATGCGGCGGCAAGCGTTGCAGGTCGAAGAAGCAGAAGTGCTGCAGCTGCACACCTTTCGGATGACCCGTGGTGCCGCTGGTGTACATCTGAATGGCCACGTCTTCGGGGGATACCGTCACACCCGGATCAGTACCACGCTGCTCGTCGCGCCACTGCGAAAAATCGGACCACACGTTGTGGCCGGGGCGCATCGAAATGATCCGCTTCACATGTTTCAGCTCGCCCTTGATCTGCTCCACCAGCCCGTAGAAATCCGGGCCGACGCACAACACCTCGGCGCGGCTGTCGTTCAGGATGTAAGCGACTTCGGGCGGTGCCAGCCGCCAGTTGATGCCCACCGATACCGCGCCCGCCTTCGCCGCACCGAACACGAGCTGATAGAAAAGGTCCGAATTCTTGTCGAGGAAACCGACGCGGCTGCCCGCGCGCAATCCTTCAGCCAGAAGCCCGTTGGCAACCTTGTTCGTCTGTTCGTCGAACTGACCGTAGGTGGTCGATCGGTCCTCGTACTGGAACGCGACTTTGTTCGGCCGTTCGCGTGCATGGAATCGCGTCAGTTCGGCAAGCGTGCGGATATCGTTGACGTGCGCCATTTGAACGTTACCCCGGCAGTTCGGACGCCGACTTGATGATGCGCCCGACCAGACCGTAGGCCACCGATTCTTCGGGACTCATCCAGTAGTCACGATCGGTGTCCTGCGCAACACGCTCGAGCGGCTGGCCGGTTTGTTCAGCGATCGTCTGATTGATGCGTTCGCGCGTCTTGATGATCTCGCGCGCCTGAATCGCGATGTCGGTGGCGTCACCGCCGAAACCGCCGGAGGGCTGGTGAATCAGGAAGCGTGTATTCGGCAGCGCGTAGCGGTTCTCTTTCGCCGGAGCGAGGTAGATGTGCGTTGCAATCGAGCCGACCCAACCGGTACCCACCGTGCGTACCACCGGCTTGATGAAGCGGATGATGTCGTAAATGGTATCGCCCGATTCGACGTGGCCGCCGGGCGAGCCGATGAAAATCGTGATGGGCGCGTCGCCTTCGAACGACAACGCCAGCAACTTCTCGGCGGTGCGCTGGGCAACCTCTTTGTTGATCTCACCGAAGATGGTCAACGTGCGGTGTTTCAGCAACGTGTTCTCGAGGAAGTTGAACTGCTTCGCGGCGTCGGCAGCTGCCTCTTCGCCATTCAAATGGTGACGGGACGAATTCATGATCGCCTGCTCCTGGATCTATGGAATGACCGCCATCTTACCCGAAAGCCGGTACTCGAAACGCCGGGAATCCGGTTAAGCTTCCGCGCTGATCCGTCCCGGACACTTCCCCAAACACTTCCAAGGATTTTCGACATGCCGCTGCACCCCGAATACGACGCGATGCTGAAACAGCTTGCCGCAACACCCGGACCCGCGATGTCCGATATGCCGGTGAGCGATGCGCGCGCGATGTATCGGATGATGCGCCCCGCGGCACCGGAGATGGCTGTTGCGAAGGTGCAGGATAAGTCCATTCCCGGACCCGCCGGTTCGATTCCGACGCGCATCTATACGCCTTCCGGCAGCGGTCCGTTCCCGATCTTCGTGTACTTCCACGGCGGCGGCTGGGTGATCGGCGACCTCGAAACGGCCGATGCAATCTCGCGCGAGTTCTGCCAACGAGCGGGGTGTGTGGTGGTGTCGGTGGACTACCGCCTCGCGCCGGAACACCGGTTTCCGGCGGCGGTGGACGACAGTTACGCGGCAACGAAATGGGCATCCGAAAACGCCGCTTCGCTGAACGGCGATGCCAGCAGACTTGCGGTTGGCGGCGAAAGCGCCGGCGGCAACCTGGCCGCTGTCGTCAGTCAGCTCGCGCGCGACAGAAACGGCCCTTCAATCGCGTATCAGTTGCTCGCATATCCGGTCACGGCAGCAGACTTCACTACCGGTTCGTATCGTGCCAACGCCGACGGGTATCTTCTGACGCTGGCCGGCATGCAGTGGTTCTGGGACACGTACCTGCCGAACGCAGCGGAACGATCCAACCCGATGGCAACACCGTTGAACGCGAAGAACTTCGCGAAGCTGCCGCGCGCATTGATCATGACCGCGGAGTTCGATCCGCTGCGCGATGAAGGCGAAGCGTATGCGAACAAGCTGAAAGGGGCCGGAGTGCCCGTTGATTACGTGCGCTACGACGGCTTGATACACGACTTTCTTGCGATGAGCGGACGACTATCCGCAGTGAAGCCTGCGATGGACAAGGCGGTGGCCGGCCTGCGCAATGTCTTCGGCCACTGAATTCGCATTGGATATCGACGCCGATCTGGCGCGTCGCGCCGAAGCCCTGCTTAGAGGGGCGGGGCTCGGCGTGTCGGGTGCGAAGTTCACACCGATCGTTGCCGGCGTGTCGTCGGAACTGTGGCGCGTCGATGCCGACGACAAGACGTATTGTCTGAAGCGCGCGTTGCCCCGCCTCAACGTTGCGCAGGAATGGCTTGCGCCGGTGCGTCGCAACGCGGAAGAAGTGCGTTGGTTGCGCTTCGCCGCCGGCGTGGCTCCGCGCCAGGTGCCGGCGGTCGTCGCTGACGATCCTCAAGCCGGCATCGCGATACTCAGCTGGTTCGATCCCTCGCGATGGACGAACTGGAAAGTGCAGTTGATGAAGGGTCTGGTGCGTCCGGCCGTCGGCACCGAAATGGGCGAGTTACTTGGAGCACTGCATACGCGCAGCGCACAACACCCGGAACTCGCGCAATCGTTCGACAACATCGACCTGCTCGCGGCGTTGCGCCTCGAGCCGTTCTTTGTCGCGGCGATGGCGGCCAACCCCGAAGCTGCGCATCGATTGCGCGAAGCAGTGGACCACCTCACGACATATCGCACTGCGCTCGTTCACGGCGACGTGAGCCCGAAGAACATTCTCATCCACATCTCGCGCCCGCCGGTGCTGCTCGACGCCGAGTGCGCCTGCTGGGCCGACCCCGCCTTCGACGTGGCGTTTCTCTGCGCGCATCTGTTGCTGAAGTCGGCACACGTAACCGGCTATCGCGCGTGGTTCTACGAGACGACGCGACGGCTGATAGAGGCGTACGAGATCGCGGGGCCGGAGCCGATCAACGATCGCCTGCTGCTGTTGGTGCCCGCGCTCCTGATTGCACGCGTCGATGGCAAATCGCCGGCCGATTATCTGAACGAAAAGGTGCGTACGAAGGTCCGCGCGACTGCGGTGCGCCTGTTGCTCGATCCGCCGTCGTCGATCACCGATTTCGTGGAAGACTGGCGGCTGACGTTTTTCCCGTAGCGATCCCGTGACGATCATTTCAAGTGCGACGGCGCGTGCCATTTACGACTCCCGTGGACGGCCGACCGTCGAAGTCGAATTGCGCGCGGGTGATGCCGTTGGGCGTGGTATAGCACCGGCGGGCGCTTCGACCGGTGCCAACGAAGCGCGCGAACGACGCGATGCGGACGGGCGCGGCGTAGCCGATGCATGCGCTGCATTCGCGCGCGAGATCGCACCGGCTCTGCTCGGCTGCGACTGTCGCGAACAGGCGCAGATCGATCGCATGCTGATCGAACTCGACGGCAGCGCGCAGCATGCGCGTCTCGGCGGCAACACGTTGATTGCTGCTTCGCTAGCGGTGGTGCAAACAGCGGCGGCTGCTGTACACCAACCGTTGTGGCGCTATCTCGCCGGAACTAACGACCTGGCAATGCCCCTGCCGGAAATTCAGATCTTCGGCGGCGGCGCACATGCGCAAGGCCGTATCGACTTGCAGGACATCATGGCGTTGCCGGTTGGTGCGCCGGACTGGTCCACGGCGCTCGACTGGTGCGCCAGGGTGTATCGATCGGCAGGATCGCTGCTGAGCGACGCCGGACGACTGCGCGGCGTGGCCGACGAGGGCGGGTTCTGGCCGGATGTCACCGGCAACGAAGCGGTGCTCGAACTGATGCTGAAGGCCATCGAGCACGCCGGATTTCGCCCCGGTGATGAAGTGGCGATCTCACTCGACATCGCTGCCAACCAGTTCTATCGAGGGGATCGGTACGAGTTGCGCGCCGATGCGCGCAGCTACACACCGGCACAATGGGTAGAGCTGTTGACATCGTGGACGCACCGCTACGCCGTACGCCTTGTCGAAGACCCGTGCGCCGAGGATGACCGAGCGCACTACGCGTCCTTCCGCGCCGCGGTGCCCGCCTCCATCGTAGGTGACGACCTCGTGGTTACCGATGCGGATCGAATCGGTGCGGCTGCGCGTGAAGGGCTCATCGATGCTGCGCTCATCAAGCCAAACCAGTCCGGGACCGTCAGTGGTGCGCGTGCAGCGCTGAACGCGTGCAACGCCGAAGGCATAGTGCCAATCGTCTCGGCGCGCTCGGGCGAAACGGAAGATGCATCGATCGTGCATCTTGCCGTCGGCTGGCAGGCGCCGATGATCAAGGTCGGTTCGATCACCCGCGGCGAACGCACCGCGAAATGGAATGAAGGGATTCGCATCGCGGAGCAATTGCACGGCGGTGCGATTCGACCGTTACCGAAGCGCCACTAGCACACAACAGCAGCAGACAGGAGAATCTCAATGCAGTTCGCAATCTACTGCCTCGACAAAGCCAACTCCCTCGACCTACGTATGGCGACGCGCAATGCGCACCTCGCCTACATGGATACGAAACCGATCGACATCGTTCTCGCCGGACCGTTGCTGGACGACGCGGGCGGCATGCGCGGTTCGCTGTTCATCGTCGAAGCTAACGACCTCGCTACGGTGCGTCGTTTCAGCGATGCCGACCCCTATCGAAAGGCGGGGTTGTTCGAGAGCGTCACGTTCCACGGATTCAGAAAAGTTCTGCCGAAGTGAAAGTGATCTACAACTATGCGGCGGGACCGGAGTTTGCGGACTCACTCACTGCGTTGTCGGCGACGCAGCTCGATGTTGCCGTATGCCCCGAGTCGGAGGATGCGCGCTTCTTCGAGTTACTGCGCGAAGCCGAAGTCTTGTGGCATTGCTTGCGGCCGGTAGACGCGCGCGTGATCGATGCTGCACCGCGACTGAGGCTGGTGCAGAAGATCGGCGTCGGCGTGAACACGATCGACCTGGAGCGAGCCCGCGGACGCAACATCGCCGTGTGCAACATGCCGGGCACCAACAGTCGCGCTGTGGCGGAACACACCCTTGGGTTGATGCTCGCGGTGTTGCGGCAGATTCGAAGATTCGACGGTGACACGCGGCGCGGCGACGGCTGGTCCTGGGGCGCCGAGCGTCAGGACCGACTCGGCGAGATTGCCGGTCGCACGATCGGCCTCGTGGGCATGGGCGGCATTCCGCAGATGCTCGCGCCGATACTCATCGCAATGGGCGCGACCGTGATCTACACGGCGCGAGCGGCAAAGCCCCAATTGTCATACTCGTTCGTTACGTTGGATGAGCTGCTCCAACGCGCCGACATCGTCAGCCTGCACGTGCCGTTGTCCGATGAGACACGTCATCTGCTGAATGCGCGTCGGTTCGAACAAATGCGCCGCGGCAGCGTGCTGATCAACACTGCACGCGGCGCGCTGGTCGACGAAGCAGCGCTGATCGCCACGCTCGAAAAGGGACACATCGCTGCGGCCGGTCTCGACGTGTTCGATACCGAGCCCGTCTCACCGAACAATCCATTGCTGAAGCGCGATGACGTGGTCGTTACGCCGCACATCGCATGGCTGACGCGCGAGACGTTGCAACGCAGCCTCGATGTGGCCGTAGCAAATTGCCATCGCCTGGCAAACGCGCAACCATTGCTGCACCGGGTCATCTGAAGAGCGATATGAGCAGCAAGAAGGCAATCGTCATCGGTGTAGGTCCGGAAGCGGGACTCGGGGCGCGTCTCGCGCAACGTTTCGCGAGTCTCGGTCTGCACGTCTTCGTGGCCGGGCGCACACAAGCGGATCTCGATCGCGTCGTTCGCTCGATCACCACCAACGATGGAGCGGCAACTGCGGTCGTCGCCGACGCAACCGACGAAGCAGCCGTAACCGCGCTGTTCAACGCAGCCGAAGCCGCGCCTGGCGGACCGATCGACGTGGCGATCTACAACGCAGGGAACAACACGCCCGGCCGCATCGTCGACATGGACGCCGCGTATTTCGAACGTGCGTGGCGAGTAGGTTGCTACGGTGGCTTCCTGTTCGGACGCGAAGCCGTGCGTCGAATGCTGCCGAACAAGCACGGTACCTTGTTGTTCACCGGCGCGAGCGCTTCACTGCGCGGCCGCGCGAACTACGGTGCGTTCAATGCGGCGAAGGGCGCGTTGCGGAACCTGGCACAGGCGATGGCGAAGGAATACGGACCGGAGTTCATCCACGTGGGCCACGTGGTGATCGATGGTCCGATCGGCGGCGACAAGATCATCCGTGGATTCCCCGACTACGCGACGCGGCTCGGCGAAGAAGGTCTGATCAATCTCGAGGGAATCGTCGACGGCTTTCAGTTTCTGTACAAGCAACCGCGCAACGCGTGGTCGTTCGAAGTCGACGTTCGCACTTCCCAAGAAAAGTGGTGACGAAGCTCTGGTCGCCGACCGCGGCCGACATCGGGGCGACGCAGCTCGATCGCTTCAGACAGCGAATGGGGCACGCCGACTATGCGTCGCTTCACCACTGGTCGGTCAGCTCACCTGATCAGTTCTGGCGCGCGCTTTGGGACACGGCGGAAATCGTCGGCAACTCCGGCGACGTCGTGGTGGAACATCTCGACCACATGCCGGGTGCGCGTTGGTTTCCCAACGCGCGCATCAACTACGCAGAGAATCTGCTGCGGCGTAGTGATGACGCCGTTGCGCTGATCTACCGCGACGAGTCCGGCAATCGCGATTCGCTGACGTTCGCCGACCTTTCGGCGCGCGTGAAATCAGTTGCTGCGCACCTTCGCGATCTCGGTATCGAATCCGGCGATCGCGTTGCCGCAATCGTGCCGAATCGTATCGAGACCGTCATTGCGATGCTGGCGACCACTTCGCTCGGCGCCGTGTGGAGTTCGTGCTCAGCGGACTTCGGTGCGTCGGCCATTGTCGATCGCTTCGGCCAGGTGGAGCCGAAACTGTTGATCGGATGCGACGGATATCGGTACGCCGGCAAATGGTTCGACTGCACCGAACGACTCGCCGAAGTGGCGCAGCGATTGCCGAGCGTTCGCAACACGATAGTAGTTGTGGCGAACCCGACGTCGGGCTCGGTGTTGCCACCCGGATCACGCGCCTTCGATAGCCTGTTGGCACATCCGTCGCCGTTGCGCGATTTCGTTCGGCTGCCGTTTTCAGCACCGCTATACATCATGTTTTCTTCGGGAACGACCGGCGTGCCGAAGTGCATCGTGCACGGTATCGGCGGCACCCTGCTGCAACACCGCAAGGAACAGCTGCTGCATTGCGATCTCGTGGCCGATCAACGGCTGCTGTTCTTCACGACGTGCGGCTGGATGATGTGGAACTGGCTAATCAGCGGGCTCGCGGCGGGCGCGACGGTCTGCCTGTACGACGGCTCGCCGTTTCATCCCGACCTCGGCGTGTTACTGCGATACGCCGAGGAAGAGCGCGTCGACCATTTCGGCGTCAGCCCCGGCTTCCTTTCGAACCTCGCAAAGAACCACTACGTTCCGCGGGAACGACATCGACTGGAAGGCTTGAAGTCGATTCTCTCGACCGGCTCGCCTTTGCCTGCAGAGAGCTTCGAGTGGGTTTACGACAATCTCGCTAAGGTGCGACTGTCGTCGATTACCGGCGGCACCGACATCATGGGTTGCTTCGCGCTGGGTAATCCGACGCTCCCCGTATACTCGGGAGAAATCCAGTCGGCCGGATTGGGCATGGCGCTCGAGTTCTTCGACG
>CAZLDA010000019.1:0-15899 GCA_964557875.1 uncultured Pseudomonadales bacterium
CGGCGAGGACGTTATCGAGGGACATCGATATGTCGGCCACGACGATTTGGGTGATGGCTTTGCCGACGGTCTTGGTCGGCTGCACCTGCCCGGCAGCACCCGCACCGCCGGGGTAGATGCCGGCTGGGCTGAGCTGCATGGTGCGAACCGATTCGATTTCACGCCACAGCTTCCAGCAGACCCACAGCAGCAGCAGCCCGCCGGCCAGCATCAGGCCGACGATCTGCATCAAATGAACGGTGGCGATTGCGAACAGCACCCGGACAAGGGTGGCGGCGACGATGCCGATCATCAGCAATTGCGCGCGTTGGCGGGCGGGGAAACTCGCGACCGCCATCGCGATGACGATGGCGTTGTCGCCTGCGAGAACCAGGTCGACCAGAATGACCTGGAAAAATGCCGAAACCTCGGCGGCCGAGATCACACGTGACCTCGGACGCTGTGCGTATCACGACCAGTTCTGCCGCGCTGGCGCCGCATCTGACTCCGATCCCCCGGAAATGCCCGATCGAATATCCATATTCCATCAGGTTGGGTCAATAGGTAACACCCCCCGTGACCGGTAGGGAATGACTTACGGCCTGAAGATCACGTGCAGCAGTACTACTTTCCCGCGAGAGGAGCCACGACTTCCTGTGCAAACTGCTCCACTTGGGCGTGGTCCTGACCCTGAATGACCACATAACTGATGCCCGTGTCGTCGCGTCGCCGTTGCAACGAATCGCGTATTTCGGCCGCCGAACCGATCAGGAAGAGCGGACACGCCGCAACCTGCGCGGCGGTCATGCCGGTGCTGGCGCCAACCATCTCGCGCACAGGTTTCGGGTCGTCTGTGATCGTCGTCATGAACACCAGCGCATTGAGTTCGATCTCGTCTGGATTGCGCCCGGAGCATTCCGCCGCTGCGCGCACCCAACCGACTTTCTGCCGAATCGACTCGGGGGTGATGTCGAGCGCCGTAGCGGCGGTGATGCGTCCTTCGGGGATCTTCGGGTTGATACCGACAATGTCGGCATGGCGCCCCGCCACCGCCAACAGTTTTGCCCCACCGCCACCGATCAGCACCTGAGGCGGTGAACCCATCTCGATCTTCATGGGTGCTTCTTTCACACGGTAGTGTTTGCCGTCGAACGATGTCCGTTTGTTCGACCACATCGACCGGATGATCGTCAGCGCTTCTTCCAGACGTTCGATGCGCACGCTCGGCTTGTCGTATTGCAAGCCGGCCCATTCGTAATCGTCGATCATCCAGCCGGCGCCGACGCCGAACTCGTGCCTGCCACCCGACATTGCCTGCAACGTAGCCGCCTGGCGCGCGTAAATCACCGGGTGTCGATAGTCGATGCCGTACACCAGAGCCCCGACGCGCAACGTCTTTGTCACTGCAGCAATTCCCCCGAGCATCGTCGTTGGGTCCCACTGCGTCGCCGAAAAGTGATCAGGGACCAACAACGATGAATAGCCGAGCGCCTCGACGCGCCGAGCGCTTTCGGCCCATTCGCTCACCGGCAGGCTCGACAGCTGAACTCCGAATCGAAACGGTCGCACTGGCATGGCTTTCAGACGCTCGGGCCGGTTGCGCCGTCGGGAATCCAACTGCCGTGGAATCCATACGGCACACGCGTCGGCAGATACACCGTCGCAATCGGCGCTGCGGAAAGATCCTGCGCGTTCAGCACGATCAACTCGCTTTTGCGGCTTGCTTCGTCGTACACAAACGTCATCAGGTACCCGTCGTCCTCCACCTTCGCGCCCTCCCGCGCGATGAAATACGGTTCTGCACCATGTCGTCCCGCACCGAACTCGTACGATGAGGACGCACCCGTCTGCAGGTCGTGTTTGAGAATGGACGGGAATCCGTTGCCCGCAACCGCGACGCTGTAACCATAGCGATAGGGTTTCGCGGACAAGCTCGGGTTGAAGCGTGGAAACTCCTGCGCACGGTCGTCGATGCGTTGCTCGTTCACCCGACGCGTTCTCGGATCGATGGTCCAGCGATCGAGCGTTGCGAGGCTGTCGCCGAACGGACCGGTGACGTCTTGATCGAACATTCGTTGATACCGGCACACATCGATGACCACGCAGCCTTCGGCATCTTCGAAAGCATTCATCGGATGGAAGACGTAGCACGCGCCAACTTCGACCCAGATGATGTCCTTCGCCTGACCGTTGCGCGGCAACAGGCCAACCCGCGGCTGATAGTCGTTGTTCCACGCGAACGGGAAGTTCATGCCCTTCATCGCGAGTTCGATATTGATCGTCACCGGCAAGTCATACACGACGACATAATTCGGCGTGAGGCTCACGTCGTGCACCATCGTCATGCCCGGCACCGGAATGTTCACAGTCCGCACGACGCGACCATTCTTACCAACGTGTACGTACTGCAGATGGTCCGCCCAATCCGGCCAGTGATAGCAGACCGCGTGCAGATCGCCGGTATCGGGGTCGACCTTCGGGTGCGCCGTGAACGTGCGGTCCTTCAATGTTCCGAAGAACGCGTTGACGCCGATCGTGTCGAGTTCCTCTGACAACTCCACGGGCGGTGAGCCGGCTTCCACCAGCGCCCAGGTTTTTCCGGCGTGCCCGATCACGTGGGTGTTGTTGGAGCCGGCGAGTTCGCGGCCGCCGACGTCTTCACCCAACGCTTCGACGACCGCAGCGCTGCGTACCCAGCGGTTTCGATACCACTGTGCTCGTCCGCTCGACAACCGCACGCCGTGCACCATGCCCGCACCAGTGAACCAGTGGTGTTTGGCCGGGTCGACCTGACCCATCGGATTCGGACCGTTACGCAAGTAGCGGCCGTTGAGTTCGCCCGGAATCGCGCCGGTGACGCGCAAATCGGTTGCGGTGATTTCTTCTGCGACCGGCGCGAAGTTGTCTTTCAGATAACGGTTCGCGTTCATTGGACGGACCTCGTGGTAGCGATGCGATCGACATGATGGCAAAGATCAATCGACCTTACGACGGCTTCATAAAGAGAATGGAACGACCCGTGTTGAGAACTTGGAATCGGATGCGCCTGAGTTGGTTCGTTAGGCGCGCGCTCAACGGTGAGCGACGAGATCGCAATCGGCCCCGACGCACGCCGCGGGTTCGTCGGGCTGCTGCAGTAGCGGTTCAAGATCGGGCAGCAGAGAACCGAGCACGCGCACCGGCAGACTGCTGGTGAACTGATAGTTCGCCGCGTCCGCACCAGGCACGAACGCGGTGATGTTGCCGAAGAAGCGACCGTCGATCATGAATACGAACGTGGCTGCGCGATTGACCACACGCGACTCGATCAACCGTCCCCGTCCTGCGAACGTCTTGCTGCGGTGATCACCGGTACCGGTTTTCCCTGCAACGACGTGCTCCACGCCGTTCGCCTTCATCCTCGACTTCAACGCGACTGCAGTGCCGCCATCGACGACCTTCGTCAACGCGGAACGCACCACGGCAGCGATCTCCGGCGACAACACCCGCTCACCCTCCGTAACGGAGCGCTGCAGACGAGTTTCATAAGGGGTGTTCGCCGCGAAGTGCAGATCGTCGATCAACACCGCAGGGTAGCGGACACCGTCGTTCGCGATGATGCCCATCAATTCGGCCAACGCGCCGGGACGATCACCCGATGCGCCAAGTGCCGTTGCGAGCGACGGCGTAATCGACGCGAATGGATAGCCGACACGCTGCCAGCGATCGTGTATCTCGAGGAATGCATCGATTTCGAACAACTGTGCAATGCGCCGATCCTGGCCCGAGCGTCGACTGCTCTTGAGCAGCCACGCGTACACACTCTGACGCGCCTCAGCGCTCGCGTTCACCACTTCCGAAAGCGTCGCGTTCGGATGTGTCTCGAGATAGCTGAGCACCCACAACTCCAGCGGGTGTACACGCGCGAGATAGCCGCGATCGTTCAGCGAGAATCGGTCGGCCGAGTACTTGTCGTACAGAGCGGAGACGTCTTCATCCGTCATCGGTTGCGAGCGCGAATGCTCCGCGAGAAGGGCCGCGAGCACACGTGGCGGCGCATCGGGGCGCACCGAACGCACTATCGTCGCCACTTTCCGCGGCGCCACGCGGTCGCCTTCCAGTGCGAGTTCGAGCGCGGCATCGCGCGACTGGCCCGCATACTTGCGGTAGAAACGGTAAACGAACTGCCGACCTTCGCTGTCTGCGAACCGCGCGAGATACGCCGCCCGCTCGGGATGTTTCGGATCGCCGAGCAAGGCCGCCGCCACCGACGGCGCACGATATGTAAGGTGATCGGTGATCTCGCGCATCAACCGCACGAACACGAGGTTCACGGAGTTCTGCAGCGCGCGCTCGACAGTGAGGATGCGATCGTTGTCGTTGCGATCGAAGTTCGAGAACGTCTGCGCGCCGCTGCCCGTGAAGAACGTCTGATACGGACTCGCCGAGTAACGCCGCTGCATCGCCGCTTCGAGCGTGGCGCTCAGACTCGCGCCGGGATTTTCGTGCAGATAGGAAGCGACCCACGCCGACAGTCGATCCTTCTCCGGTACATCCAATGCACGCAATTCCGCCGGACTCATGCCGACAAAGCGCGCGTGCGCTTCGCCGACCAATTCGAGATACGTCACCAGCGTGCGTAGCTTCGCGGTTGAGCCGAGGTCGATGCGCGCGCCGGTGTTGATGTCGAACGGCTGCTCGAGGCTATCGGTGTTGATGCGCAGCAGGTTGCCGCGCGGCGTGCGCTCGTACAGCGTGAAGCTGTAAATCACTTTTGCCGGATCGCTCGAACCCAGCAGACGGTCGCCGATGAGCCCGAGTTTCGAAAGCGTCGCCGGATCCTTGAGGCTCGATAGCCGCGCGTTGATCGAGCTCTGAATCGGCGCATCGATCGTGGTGCGCGCATCGAGGTCATAGCGATCGAGCGCGTAGAAACCGTCGACGTTCAGCAGGTTCGCAAGCCGGCCGCGCGCCAGGTTGATGTCCTTCTGATCGACGTAGTGGGTCGCAGACGCCTGTCGTTCTTCATGATGACCGAATGTAGAGAGGCGTTGCTCCAACGCGGAGTCGCGCAGTGCCGGCGATATCACGCCCGCACCGGCCAGTACCCGCACATAGCTGTCGGTCAGCGTTTCGAGGTCGGCCGGACTCTGGCCGAGATAGTAGGTGGGCCGGCGCGCCGCGACGATGAGACTCAGCGCCTGCTTGAACGCCGCGGCGCCGCCCTCCGGATCGGAGTCGGCGGCGATCAGCTTGCGATTGACCGCATCGAAGTTCTCGCCGTACCAGGCCTGTAGACCATCGCCGAGCCCGATGATTTCGCCCTGGTCCGACCGACCCGCCAGCGGTAGCGAGTTGATGTAGTCGAGCACCAGTTGGCGCCGTGCCTGCTCGTTGTTGATGCCGCCGCCGTAAATGCGAACGCTGGCAGACGCCATCTGACGCAGCTTTTCGCCAAGTGTTTCCGTACGGCCGCCTGGCGAATGTCTGAACTTCTCGAGTTGCGTCGCGAGCGTGCTGCCGCCGATCACAGGATCATCGATTCCGGCGTAGCTCATGAGACGTAGACCGGCCGCCTTCGAAAGCCGCTCCCAATCCATTACCGGGTTGCGCGTCCAGCGGCCGTCGAGCAGTTCGCGGTCCTCGACAAACAGCAGGCTCGCCACCACCAGCGGCGGGATTGCCTCGAAGCTGTCGTAGGTGAAATGCGGATAACGCGCGCTGTAGATCATGCGGCCGCCACCGTCGTACAGCGTCAGGCCTGCCCGTGCCTTCTCCGGGTAGATGACGTCGAGTCCGCGGTCGCTCAGCGCGCGCATCTGAGCAGAGGGCCGCGCCTGGCTCACCACGTCGAAGCCGCCCGCGCGCAACCGCGCGATGTCTGCGGGTAGATCGGCATAGCCAAGGCGCAGGTCGTAAGGTCCACGATTGGGTGTGATCGGTGTCGGGTCCGCGCCGGGCTCCAGCTGAAATCCCAGCGGCTCGGCCACACGCGACCACAACTGCGCCTGCAACGGGGAGTAGCGCAGTTCGTGCGAGACGATGATGAGCAAACCGATGATCGCGATCGGTCTGAACAGCTGACGATCGGTGAAACGCGGACCGCGCGGGGCATTGCCGCGGATTGGCGTGGCTTGGGGATCTTCAAATCCGACGTTTGTCGGCGCCGGTACGTCGGCGTGAACGAACCGCGGCGCGAGAATGAGCGGGAAGAGATCGCGCGTAGCTTCATCGTCCCGCCGCGACGGGAGCGCGGGCGCCGTCCGATCAATGTCTCGGGCGAGCGCGCTCATCGGTCAATCCAGCACATCAATTTGCCGTCCCCACGGCCCCAATACCACAAAACGAACCACTAACGACCCTTGGCCATTCTCCATTGTTCGCGGTACCCGATTGTCGTGAATGTGTAGGCGAGCAGGCGACCCTCAGAACTTCGACAAATCGGGGCGAGGGAGGGCGGATTCAATCAGGTCTTCACAAGCAGCTGCGCTTCCGCGAATTCGCGGATGTGCTTGTAGTCGGCCTTCCCGTTCGGAGCCCGCGCCAGATCGGACTTGGCGAGAATTCGTTTCGGCACCTTGTAGGCCGCGATGCGGGTACGAACGAAGTCTCGCAGTTCGATTTCGTCGAGCGTTGTCCCGGGCTCGAGCTGCACGACCGCGGTGATGGACTGGCCCCATTTCGCGTCCGCAATTCCGACCACCAGAGCGTCTGCGACCGAGGCGTGGGCCTTCAACGCCTCTTCGACATCCTCCGGATAGACCTTCTCGCCGGCGGTATTGATGCAGTTGCTGCCACGCCCGAGCAGCGTCAAGGTGCCGTCAGCCTCCACGCGCACCCAGTCTCCGGGAATCGAGTAGCGTACGCCGCCGATCACGGGGAACGTCTTCGCCGTTTTCGCCTCGTCCTTGTAATAGCCCACGGGCAATGGCCCGCTCACCGCCACCATGCCGGATTCGCCGGAGCCGGCGCGGACCTCCCGATGGGACCCAGCGAGAAGCGCGCCACGTCGACGGCCTGGTCGCGGGTCATTACCGAGCTGCCGAGGCCAAGCGCCTCCGACGAGGCAAAACCATCGACCAGGGTCAGCTCCGGATTGTGGCGCAGCAACCCGGCTTTGACTTCGCGCGTCCACATTACGCCGGACGAACTGATGAAACGCAGCGACGAGATATCGCGTTTCACCTTCGCGGCATCCAACGCCTCCACGAGGGGGCGTGCAAAAGCGTCACCGACGATGGTGGCAGCCGTAACCTTGTGACGCTCGATCGCGGCCAACGCTTCATCGGCGTCGAAGCTGCGCGCCGGCAAGGTCACGCACGTACCGCCATGAGTCATGGCAGAAACAGACGAGAGCAGTCCCGTGCCGTGCATCATCGGCGGCAGCGGCAGGTTCACCGGCGGCGCTTCGAGTTTCAGACGCTCGATGTACGCCGCCAGATCCGGCGAAGGCGGCACCCCGATGCGCGGATTCCCGCCGGCACCGGTGCCCCGCCACAGATCGTCGTGACGCCACATCACTCCCTTCGGCATCCCGGTCGTTCCGCCGGTATATAGGAACAGCATGTCGTCGCCTGACCGCTCGATGCCGAGCGGCGCTCCGCTACCGACGCCGGCCCACGATTCATACTCGACGACATCCTCGGCGCCGGGATGGCCGTCGGCGATCTCCACCCAGTGTTGAACGTTCGGAAGCTGCGCGCGGATCGCCGCCACACGCGGCGCAAATTCCGCGGTGAACAACACAACCGTCGCGTCGGCGTTGTCGAGCAGATAGACGAGCTCGTGGTCGACGTACCGGTAATTGACGTTTACGTGTGTCAGCCGCGCCTTGAAGGCCGCCGCGATGCCTTCGCTGTATTCCGCGCGATTGCGCATGTAGAACGCGATCTTCTCACCCGGCCGGGTTCGCTCGTGCAGCGCCCGGGCCAGGTTGTTGGTGCGGCGCGTGAAATCGCGCCATCGCACCACGTGATCGGCATGCACCAGTGCGATTCGAGCCGGATCCACGATCGTGTCGACGGCATCGAGAATGTCGCCGTAATTCCAACCCCTTCTTGAGTTTGAGACAGTCGAGTTCGAGACTGACATGCTTCCCCCTCTGCGCAGTCGTCGCGACGATAGCACAGCCGCTATCCGATCAGACTTGAGCGTGCCGAGTGGAGTACGCTGTCGGCCCTCGTTACGTCCGACGATTCGATGACCGAAGAAAAGCTGCCGACGTTTGCCGATTTCGCCCTGATTCCGCAGGTGCTCGCCGCCGTTCGCGAGGTCGGCTACGAGACGCCCACGCCGATACAGATCCCCACCATTCCACACCTGTTGGCGGGCCGCGATGTGGTCGGACAGGCGCAGACCGGTACAGGAAAAACCGCGGCGTTTGCACTGCCGCTGCTGTCTCGGCTCGATTTGAAGCGCGTCGATCCGCAGATTCTCGTGCTGACGCCGACGCGCGAACTGGCCATTCAGGTCGCAGAAGCGTTCCAGTCGTACGCGAGTCACTTGCGGGGATTTCAGGTGTTGCCGGTGTACGGCGGCCAGGACTACGCGGTGCAGTTGCGGCAGTTGAAGCGCGGGGTGCACGTCATCGTCGGAACGCCCGGCCGGCTCATGGACCACATGCGTCGCGGCACGCTGAAACTCACCGGCTTGAGCACCGTCGTGCTGGACGAAGCCGACGAGATGCTGCGGATGGGTTTCATAGAAGACGTCGAATGGATTCTCAGCCAGACGCCACCGACGCGGCAGGTGGCGCTGTTCTCCGCGACCATGCCCACGGCAATCCGCCGCATCGCAGAGCAGTATTTGCGCGATCCCGCCGAAATCACCATCAAGTTGCGCACGACCACCGCCGAGACGATCCGTCAGCGCTACTGGATCGTCACCGGCGTGCACAAACTCGACGCGCTCACCCGCCTGCTCGAAACCGAACCGTTCGACGGCGTGCTGGTGTTCGTGCGCACGCGAATCGCGGCGGTGGAACTCGCCGAGCGTTTGCAGGCGCGCGGTTACGCGACATCAGCACTGAACGGTGACATGCCGCAGAAGCAGCGCGAACAAACGATCACGCGCCTGAAAGGCGGCAAGCTGGACATCCTGGTGGCGACCGACGTGGCAGCGCGTGGCCTCGATGTCGAACGCATCAGCCACGTCATCAATTTCGACATTCCGAACGACACCGAGGCATACGTTCACCGCATCGGTCGAACCGGACGGGCGGGACGCAGCGGCGAAGCCATTCTGTTCGTGGCGCCGCGCGAGCGGCACCTGCTGCGTGCAATCGAGAAAGCCACGCGCCAGCAGATCGAACCGATGGAGTTGCCTTCGGCCGAAGCGGTGAACGACAAACGTATCGCCAAGTTCACGCAGAGCATCACCGACACGCTCGCAACCCGCGATCTCGGCTTCTTCCGTGAAATCGTCGTGCGCTATCAACAGCAGCACGACGCCGATCCGATCGACATCGCGGCAGCGCTCGCACAATTGGCCCAAGGCGACAAACCGCTGCTCGTGAAGGACGTGATCACGCTCGACAAGCGTCCGTCGCGTGACGACGCGGCTTCCGACCGCAAGCGTCCCGATAGGGCATCAAAGGGGCCACGAGCCCCGGCGCAGCAGCGGCCCATCAGTGCCGGTTTGGAGCTGTATCGGGTCGAAGTCGGACACCTCAACGGAGTGCAGCCGGGTAATCTCGTTGGCGCAATCGCCAACGAGGCCGGGCTGGCAAGTTCGAACATCGGCCGTATCCAGATTTACGATGACTACAGCACCATCGAATTACCCGAAGGAATGCCGAAAGAGGTGTTCCGGTTGCTGAAGAAGGTCTGGGTTTCCGGCCGTCAGCTCGACATCAGCCGGATGGGCACGGCGCCGCCGCCGGGCCCGGTCAAAAAACGGGGAGCTGCTCCGCGCAAGTCGAACGCCGACAACAAACCCAACAGCAAGCCGCGCAAGCCGACGAAGAAGACGTAGCCACGAGCGTCCCGAGGCGCAGACAGATCGCTTGCCTATGCACCACGAGCCGCGCAAGATTGCGCATCGCTCGAATGTCCCGCGCGTTGCAAGGAGGAAAGACATGAGTGTCGTATCGAAGTTGGTCCATCGCGGGATGGGCAGGTAAACGATAAGGCTGGCGCCTATTTCCTTCGCAGAGCCCCTTTTTCGAGCTCGCCTTCTCACCCTTCCCATTCTGCTTCGTCATTCAACGGGTAATCCGCGGGTGCGGGTTGCTCACGACATCGCACTTGCCGACTTCCGACGTCGGGTTTGATGAAGGGTTATCGATGACTAAGCAATACACGCTTCCCGGCCTCGGCTGGAGAGCATTCTTCCAACAGCAGCTCTCGATCGACGAGGTCGAGCATGCGCGCCCAGCCCGCGTGCTGACGGTTCAACGCAGCGGCATCACGGTGGGCGATACACAAGGCGAGCGGCACATCGCGCTCGCCAGCAAATGGTTCGCGCTACCGGCGGAACAACGTCCGGCGATCGGCGATTGGGTACTGCTGAGCGAACACGGCGACGCCGTGACGCGCGTACTCGATCGCTGCAGCGTCTTCACTCGTGTGACGGCCGGCGTGAAGACCGATTTGCAGGTGATCGCCGCAAACGTCGACACGCTGTTCGTCGTGACGTCGTGCAACGAAGAGTTCAACGCCTCGCGCCTCGAACGTTATCTCGCACTGGCCCTCGAGGCGCACGTCGACGCGGTAGTAGTGCTGACGAAAGCCGACTTGTGCGACTCTGTCGATGACTACGTTCGTGCCGTACGCGGCGTACACAAGACCGTCGCAATCGAATGCGTGAACGCCACGGATCCGACGGCGATCGACGGCGTTCGTGCGTGGTGCCTTCCGGGCCAGACGGTCGCGCTAATCGGTTCATCCGGCGTCGGCAAGTCGTCCCTGCTCAACAGCCTCGCCGGTGAACAGAAGCAGGTGACGGGCGGAATCCGCGAATCCGATTCCAGCGGTCGACATACGACGTCGCACCGATCGTTGCACCTGTTGCCGAACGGTTCATTGCTGCTCGATTCGCCCGGCATGCGAGAACTGAAGATGGTCGACGCGGAGCAGGGCGTTACGGAGATGTTCGCCGATGTGGGCGATCTCGCGTTGCAATGCAAGTTCAGCAACTGCGGCCACGAAGACGAACCCGGTTGCGCGGTGCAGGCAGCGATCGCGTCGGGTGTGCTCGACGAACGGCGGCTGCACAACTACCGCAAACTGCTGCGCGAACAAGCGCGCCACACCGAATCGATCGCGGTACAGCGGCACCGTAACCGGCAGTTTGCCAAACACGTGAAACGCGTGGTCGCAGAGAAAGACAAACGACGCTAACGGTTCAGCGTTGTGCTGCCGCGATGCGTTGCGCCGCGCGCTCCATATCGGTGAGACCCACGCCGCGTTTGCTGAGGTTGTAGCCGGTGATGTTGATGCCGCGCACGAGGTAGCGTTCGACACGGTCACCGTCCATATCGACGTCGACGATATTGATGCAGCACGCGTCCTGCTCGACGCTCACCGTGCCCTGCCATGGCAGGTTCATCATGTGGTTGAGCAGCAGGCGATTGACGCCGCCATGAGCGACGAGCAGCAACGTGCGCCAGCTGCGATCGTTCACCAGGGCGATAAACGCCGGCACCACACGACGCTCGAAGTCGGCGAACCGTTCGCCGCCGAGGAAACGCGAGTCGGGGTGCGCCGCGTCGGCCCATGGATTGGCGACGTGACGAATCCAGGCCTGCATATCAGTGATGTCGTCGAAACTGTCGCCGCCGTGAATCTCTTCGAGTTCCGGCACGATTTCCAGTTGGGGTACTTTGCGCCTGGCTAGAATGAAGCTGGCGGTTGCGCGCGTGCGCGGCAATCCGGAACACACCGCACGATCGAAATCCACGTCGGCCAGCACTTCGCTCTGACGGCGCGCCTGATCTTCGCCGTTGGGAGTCAATCCGACGATGCGCGTGTCGGCAACAGGTGTGCCGTCTTCGCGCAGATAAGCCGCTTCGGCATGTCGCAGCAGGTAGATCCGACGGCGATCGGGCTCTTGAAACATCTAAGAGCGTCGCTGCATCACGATGACCTCGTATCGGCCTTTCGGTCCGATGAACGACGAGGCGAGCCACGATGTGATGCTGACGACGAGTGCGCCGAACAGAGCAGCGCCAAATCCGCTCAACTTGAACCCGTCGAGCATCGCCGCCACGAGTCCGAACATCGCTGCGTTCACGACGAGAATGAACAGACCCAGTGTGATCAGCGTGAACGGCAGCGTGATCAACAGCACGATCGGCCGCAACAGTGCGTTCACGATGCCGAGCAACAGTGCCGCAAACAGCAACGTCCAACCGCTTCTGATGTCGACGCCCGGCACCAGCTGCGACGCAAGCCATAAACCGAACGCGGAGATCGCCAGACGCAGTAGAAATCCGTTCATGGTCCTTCGCTCGCCTCAGCGCTGCCGAACGAGTCGCTCGCTCGGAAGCGGAGCGGGCATGAGAGGTCGCTCGGACGCATCGACGAGACTCGTGCGCAGATTGCTGATGAGGTGCTCTTCCGCATACTCCTGCGTGTCGAGCGCGAGACGCTCCTGCGCCAGCTGCAGCTCGTGGATCACGTACATCACGATGATCGACAACGTCAGCGCGGTGAACGTCGAGTTGAACGACACACCCAGTCCGCCGGTTAGTGCGCCGGGGTTGTTGCTGCTCAACGCGAACTGCGCGCTCTGCAAGGCTTCACCAAGACCGCGGACCGTTCCAACGAAGCCGATCGCCGGGATCGACCACGCGCCGAACCGAACCATCGCCAACTCCGAATCCATGCGCGCCGCTTCGATCTCTACCACCTGGTGCACCGTCGTCGCGGCGTCCTGAACGTTCTGCGTCGCGCCGAAACGCTTCAGCGCCGAACGCAACACGCGCGGCACCACGGATTCGCTCAAGCCCGGTGGAATCTGATCGAGTTGCCGGATGTGATCACGCACGTCGTCGGGCAACACGCACGAACCCGGCGGCATCTGCATCAGATCCTGATCGAGCAGCTTGCGGAAACGCGACACCTTGTAACCCTGACGCGCCGCCAACAGCAGCGACCACAGGCACATGATGATGGCGGCTTCCGGCTCCGGCTCCTCAATGATCACCAGGATGGAGCGCTTGCCCTGGTAGCTCGGGTCGGCGTCCACGAGGCGCTGTTGTTCCGCCATGAAATGCTCCGCTGCCGGACGCACATAGATGGCATACGTGGCCTGCACGATCAGCGTGATGATCAACAACAGGCCGATGTTGAAGATCCGGTCGAACGTCTTGTTCGTTTCAAGGTTCGCGAGGAAGCTCAAACCGGCCATAACCAAACTCCACTACTGGCCGGATTCTGCGGCGTTGTCCCAACGGTGTCCATGAGGTCGGTCTCGCAGTCGGACGTGTCCTTCGAACGCGTACAAAAAGGGCACAAAGCCCTCCTCGTCTCGCGCGCGGTGCAGTATAGAGTCGCGCGATGGCAAAGATCTCACACGTGCTTCCCGACGACTGGCTCGCAACCTACATCCGCAACTACGTGGTCGACACGCTCGCTCCGTCGGAGCGTATGCAATTTCGAATGGCCTGCGGCCGCGGCGCCGAAGCCGTGGCGGAATGGGCCGATTCGACGTTGCCGAAGTACACATCTGTATGGCGACGATTGAAGAGCGCCCAGCGCCAACGCCGTTTCCGCGCGGTTCCGAGCACGGAAAAATGGATGACCGACTGGAAGGCCGCGGAACGTACGCTCGGCAAGCACATCACTGCAACGCTGCGCCGCAACCGCGCTACGCTCGGCCAATCTACGGCCGCGACACCCGCCGAAATGCTGACAGCCGCGCTTGCAGCTTTCGAAGCGTCATTGCCCGAGGCGCGCTCGTATACCGCGAGCGCTGGCGACGATGCCGCACTTCCGCCACGCAGCGCCGAGCGCAGCCCTACTTCGAAACACTGAATCCGATCTTGCGTTTGGTCTTGCCGTCGCCGGCCAGGTAACGCGTAAGAAACTCCGCTGAATAGTCGAGTTCCTCTACAGGCACTTCGGGGTGTAGTCCCGGGTTGGCGTGCATACGCTTGTCGCTCGACGCCATCCGGTCGAACAGATCGAGGTATTGCGCGCGCGTGAACAGTTCGTCCTCGAGCTGCATGAGAAACAGCACAGGACACTCTATCGCCGCGGCGGCATCGCAGATCTGTTGGCGATAGCGCTCGGTTGGAGCGACGATGCCCATCAAACCGAGCACCGCAACCTGAATACGCCGTTCAGCGGCAACCAGCGGTGCTCCGAAAATCGTACCCATCGACAGCCCCCAATACCCAACGGGACCGGTGCCGATGTCGGGAAGACCTTGTACCGCGTCGAGCGCGGCGCGCCAATCGCCGAGCATGTCGTCGACGCACGCGTCGCGTCGCCACTCCACCGCAAACGCCCCTCGCGCGCCGTCGCCGACACGACGTTTGCCGTGCACGGGGCCGTCGATCGACAGCGCAGAGAATCCGGATTCCGAGACCAGCTTGCGCGCAACGTAGGGAATCGGCGACTGATGACGATCGCCGGACGCACCGTGCCCGAACAGCACCAACGGCCTTCCGGACGGCCGCGCCTCATCCGTCCAAAGCACACCACTCACCATCCGATCGCCGCGACGCAGCTCGAATTCGCGTTGCAGTACGCCGTTGCGCCGTTCTTCTTCCAACCACTGCAAACCGCTCACAAACCCTCCTTCACCGGCAACAGGCGCCATATATAGACGAAATGCCACGATACGCCGGCGAGCACGAACAGATGAAACAGTTCGTGCGGACCGACGATGCCGGGAATCGGCACCGGCCAACGCGCAAACTCGAGCACCGCTCCGGCGGTATACGCCAGCGCGCCCCAAACGAGCGGAGCGAGGGGCGGCCAACCATACGATCGTCGCAGCGAGAACAACGAAACGATTCCGACCCAACCGAGCCCCAGATAAAGCATCAACCCAATCCATTCCGGAATGTGGTCGAAGAACACCGCCTTGAACACGATGCCGGTAATCGCACACGTCCACACGAAACCCAACACGCCCCAGCGCATCAAGCCGCGAAACTGGATGACGTGGATCGGCGTGTACGTTGCTGCGATCAGGAAGAAGATTCCGGCGTGATCGAGCCGGCGCAACACCGCGCGAGCGGCACCGTCGGGTTCGAGCAGATGGAAAACACCGCTCATCGCAAGCGCGAACACCACGCCAACCACGTAAACCGTCAGTGCAATGGTGCGCAACGCGTTGCCACGACCACGCCCGATCAGCAGCGCGCCTGCTACAGCGAATACGACGGCACCCGTCAGATGTGTGAGCGAACTGACCGGATCGCTGAAGCCGGCGATGGCGATGGTGGCAACCGACACTAGAGCTCCGAAGATTCGGCCTCTGTCTCGCCGAAGTCGGCGGCGAACATATCCCATCCCGCTACGCACAGCGCCGCGATGATCGGACCGATCACGAAGCCGGAAAGGCCGAACGCGGTGATACCGCCCAGCGTCGCCAGCAGAATCAGATAGTCCGGCATCTTCGTATCGCGCCCGACCAGCACCGGCCGCAGGAAGTTGTCGATGAATCCGATCAATACACCCATCACCAGCAGCGCGACCGCTTGCATCGTCGCACCGGTTGCAAACAACCACACAGCGGCCGGCAGCCAGACCAGCGACGTTCCCACTGCGGGAAGCACCGACAGAATCGTCATGACGACACCCCAGAACACCGCGCCCTCGATGCCGACCACCGCCAACGCGACACCACCCAAGGTGCCCTGAAGGATCGCAACGACGACTGTCCCTTTCAGCGTTGCGCGGGACACTTCCGCGAATTTGCGAAACAGCCGCCGCTCGCGCTGATCACCGAGCGGTATCACCTGTACCAGCCGCTCCAACAGCCCGACC
>CAZLDA010000020.1:0-15794 GCA_964557875.1 uncultured Pseudomonadales bacterium
ACCCGACGAAACCGAGTGCGCGCTCTGCCGGTCGAGGTAGTGCGCGAGATGCGCCGTGAGCTCGCGCGCATCGTCTTCTGCGCCGTGAATGAAACTCGACTTGCGACGGCGCATGAACGGCAACCCCATCGCGTACATGCCGGGCGCATCGACTACCCCGCCGTCGTGACGAAGACGTCCTTTCGCGTCGAGCACCGGCACGTTGAGCCAACGATAGTCGGGGCGATATCCCGTGGCCCAGATCACGGTGCGGATCGACGCGAGGTCGAGCGCGAGCCGTGGCGACGCATCGACCCGCGTCGGATCGAGTCGCTCGCCGCGCGCCGGCACGCCTTCGCCGCCCGCAATCGACGCATCGATGCGATCGAGCAGTCGCGTCATCTTCAGGTCCGCCATCGCGCAGTGATTGCGCAAGGAACCCGAAAACTGCGCCTTGCCGCCGGCGATACCGACGAGCCGTCCGACCAGTTGTACGCCGCCGGCGCGCAGCTCGTTCAGATCGAGATTGCGCCGCTCCGCAGAGCCGACCAATTGCGGCGATGGCACGCCGCGCGCCCGTACGATGTCGTCGACGGCATCGTAGCGCTCGTCGAGCACGCCGAGGGTTTCCATCCAGCGCTGGATGTCGCGGCCGCGATACATGCGCGGCAATCGAACGTGCTCGCCGACCGCGAGCCACACGTCGCGCCCCGAACGCACGATTTCCTCGGCCAGTTGCACGCCGCTCGCCGACGCACCGACCACCAGCACGCCGCCGGGCGCGAGCTGGTCGGGACTGCGATATCGCAGCGGCGCGACTGACGCGATCTGCGGCGGCAACTCTTGCCGCAGCGCCGGAATCGCCGGCCAGTTGCACGCGCCGCTCGCCAGCACGATCGCCGCGCACCACCACTCGCCGCGATCGGTGGCCACGCGGTAGCCGTCGGCCACTGTGCTCACCGAACTCACTAGGGTGTGAGTCTGAACGGGCATCCCGTACTTGCGCGCATATCGGTCGATGAAGCCGACCACCTCCGGCATGGTCATGAACCCATCGCGTTCCGCGCCGGCATAACGATACCCGGGCAAACGGCTCTGCCAGTTCGGCGTGAGCAACCGCAACGAATCCCAACGCTCGTGCCGCCACGAGTTCGCCACTTCGCCGCACTCGAGCACGATGTGTTCGATGCCGCGTTCCGTAAGGCAGCGACTGACGGCGAGCCCCGCGTGACCCGCGCCGACGACGATGACGTCGACGGCGCGAAGCCCCGCGGGTTTACGATTGGCGGTCACACCACCTCCACGGCGACGTTGGTCGGGTTGGTGATGATGTCGAACACCGCCGAACGCTTTTGCGACTGCGCCACGAGCGCCTCGATGTCTTCACGCGACGCGTCTGCATCGATCTTGAAACGCACCGTCACGCCGTCGAAACCGTTGCGTACGTCGCCGTCGATGCCGAGGATGCCGGCCAGATCCATGGTGCCTTCGAGCGTCGCCTGTACCGAGCGCAACTGAATGTTGCGGTTCTGCGCGACGCTCGCGATGCCAGCCGTCAAACAGCCAGCCAAACCTACGAGCACATATTCCACCGGCGTGGCGCCGCGATCTTCCGAGGCGAACACCGCGGGGTGATCGGCGTGGAAATTGAACGTGGTCTTGCGCTGCTGCTCTTCGCCCAGGCCGAAGAAACCGTCGACCGCCGATCGACTGTAGGTGCCGTTCACCCAATCGCACGTCGCTCGCCAGCGGAATTTCGCCGCCGCGGGGGCGGCCGTCAGCGCTTCGCGTGCCGCGAGCAACGCCTCCACGTTTACGCCGTTGTTTACGGTGTTGGTCGCCTTGCTTGCCTTGATGTTCATTCGTTCTCTCCGTTTGTGATGGCTGGTCGATGACCAGACCACGCCAGCTTCTCGCGCATGCGTTGGACGCAGCGTGTGACGCGACGTGGTATCTGCGCGGCGTCCAACCGCCAAAAAACCACGCTGGCTCAAACGCTCGCTACCTCGCCGAGCGGCCAACCTGTGCAGCACTGACAACACCTGAACGGAGTTCGACATGGCCCGCTACGACAACATTCTGGCAACCGTCGGCAACACGCCGATCGTGAAGCTGCAGAAGCTCGCGCCCGAAGGCGTCAACGTGTACGTCAAAATCGAGGCGTTCAATCCGATGGGCTCGGTGAAGGACCGGATGGCCCGCGCCGTGATCGAGCGCGCCGAAGCGGGCGGCGAGCTGCGCCCCGGACAGACCGTCATCGAAGCCACCAGCGGCAATACCGGCATCGGACTTGCCATGGTGTGCGCGCAGAAGGGCTATCCGCTGGTCGTCACGATGGCGGAGAACTTCAGCGTGGAGCGCCGCAAGCTGCTGCGCTTCCTCGGCGCGCGCGTGGTGCTGACACCGGCGTCGGAGAAAGGCACCGGCATGCTGAACAAGGCGATCGAACTGGCCGAACGGCACGGCTACTTCCTGTGCCGCCAGTTCGAGAACGAAGCGAACGCCGATGCCCATTCCGAAACCACGGCGCAGGAAATTCTGCGCGACTTCGCGGACGACCGGCTCGACTACTTCGTGACCACGTTCGGAACCGGGGGAACGTTGAAAGGCGTATCGCGTGCATTGAAGACGGCGCGCGCGGAAACGAAAGTCATCGCCGCCGAACCCGACAACGCTCAAGTGCTCGGCAGCGGTATTCCGCAGCCTGCTGACGAGCGCGGGAAGGCGCACGGCAGCCACCCGAACTTCCGGCCGCATGTGGTTCAGGGCACCAGCCCGGATTTCGTAGCGAAGCTGACGCAGGACGCGGTCGCCGCAGGATGGGTCGACGAAGTCGTTCCCGTGGACGGCGCAGAGGCGCTGCGCCTGGCGCGGGAGCTCGCAACGCGGGAGGGAATTCTCGTCGGCATTTCCAGTGGCGCCGCTCTCGCAGCTGCGCTCACGATTGCGCGTCGTTCGCCGCCCCATACCAACATCGTCTGCATGTTGCCCGACACGGGCGAGCGTTATCAGTCGACGGTGCTGTTCGAGCACGTCGGCGAACATATGAATGCGGAAGAACTGGCGCTGTCGAATTCGACGCCCGGTTGCCGCTTTCAGACGCAACCCGCCGTGCTCGCCCCAGCGAAGCCTGCGGCACCCGCACCGGTCGCCCTCGACGCAGACGCACAACGCTTCGTCGACGCCACCGTCGCGACCGAACCGGTCGTGATGTTCGCGTTGCAGTGGTGCGAGTTCTGCTGGTCGGTGCGCAAGTTCTTCGACGCGCTCGGCGTGCCATACACGAGCGTCGACCTCGACTCGGTCGAGTATCAGCAGGGCGATCGCGGCGCGAAGATCCGCGCGGTGCTTGCACAACGCACCGGCGAAGCAACCATCCCGCAGATCTTCATCGGCGGTCGTCTGATCGGTGGCTGCAACGCGCTGTTCGAGGCTTACGCCAACGGCAACGCACGGCACATGCTCGAAGGCACTCGTGTGGTGAGCGCACTGCCGAAGATCGACCCGTATGCCTTCCTGCCGAAGTGGCAGCAACCGCGCCAGGCCAACGGGGATCGCAGATGAGCATCGAGCACGTTCCAATCGTCGACCTCGCCTCGAAGGACACTCGTCGCACGTTCGCGGCAATCGACGCCGCGTGTCGCGAATGGGGCTTCTTTCAGGTCATCGGTCACGGCATCGACGCGTCGCTGTTCGACGCCACGCTCCGGCAGATGCGGGCGTTCTTCGCACAATCGCACGAAGCCAAACGCACCGTCGCCCGGTCGGAACGCAATCCGTGGGGTTACTACGACAAGGAACTGACGAAGAACACCCGCGACTGGAAGGAGATCTTCGATTTCGCCGCGTCGAGTTGCGGCAACTCGATACCGCGTTGGCCGGCGGGCCTTCCGGGATTCAGAGACACGCTGATCGACTACTACCGCGGCTGCGAAGCAGTTGCCATACGCCTGCTTCGAATCGTCTCGACGAACTTAGGCTTGCAGGCGAATGCGCTCGACCGCGTCTTTGCGCACGGCCACTCGAGTTGGGCCAGGCTCAACTACTACCCGGTGTGCGCGCGGCCCGAGAACCCGGACAGCGCCACCACGCCCAAGGAAGGACACCTCGGCGTGAATCACCACACCGATCCCGGCGTGTTGACGGTGTTGCTGCAGGACCGGCAAGCCGGGCTCGAAGTGTTTCGCGACGGACATTGGTGGCCGGTGGAACCGATCGACGGCGCATTGGTGATCAACCTCGGCGACATCGCGCAGGTGTGGTCCAACGATCGCTATAAGGCGCCGTTGCACCGTGTACTCGCCAATGCGGCGGCCGAGCGTTTCAGCGCGCCGTTCTTCTTCTGCCCACCATACGAGCTCGACTACGCCCCACTGGCGTCGACCATCGATGCGGACAATCCGCCGCGTTACCGCGACATCAACTGGGGTCACTTCTATTCGATGCGCACGCTCGGCGACTACGCCGATCACGGCGAGGAAATTCAGATCACTCAATTCCGGGTGTAAGGAACAGGACATGGCGTTCATTGAAACGACGGATGCGAATTGCGCGACCGGCGAGGTGCGCGCGATGTACGAACGGCAGCAGAGGAGCTGGGGCTACGTGCCGAACTACGCAAAGCTGTTCAGCCATCGTCCGAAAGTGTTGAGCGCATGGGCCGACATGATCGCCGTCATTCGCGCTCCCGTAGACGCGCGCACATTCGAGATCGTGACGTTTGCCGCGGCGTGCGAGCTCGGCAGTTCATCCTGTTCGCTCGCACACGCACGAAAACTCCTCGAACGTTTCCTGTCGGCCGGCGAAGTGGCCGCAATCGCATCCGGCCGCGAACTCGATACGAGGCTGAGCGCCGCAGAGATCGCAATGGTCCGCTTTGCTCGCAAACTGGTACACAACTCATCCGCAGTGACGCAATGCGATGTCGATGCAATGCGCGCGAACGGTCTCGATGACGCGCGCATTTTCGACGTCGCGTGCATCGCCGCCGGACGCGCTTTCTTCGCCAACCTGCTGGAAGGGCTCGGCTCGTTGCCCGACCCGGCAATGAGCGACCTCGCCCCCGACCTGGTACTGCGGCTCGCCGTCGGTCGCGCCATCGATCGACAGCCATCGCAACGCATCACATCTACTGAGACGGTTCCCTGATCATGCGTGGTCGTTTCTATTGGTCAATTTCCGCCGCCGGCCTGATGGTCCGCGGCGGCGTGCTCATCGGCGTGATGATCCTCGAGTGGCTCTACCACCTGCCGATGTGATGCGCTACCGGGCGTCGCCGCCGTGCGGCTTGTAGAAGATCAACTCGCCGAGTTCGACCGTCTTGATGTACTCGTCGGCCCACGCCGGATCGACGTCGCGGTGGTGAAAGTACAACGCACCCCCCGTTTGATCCGTTAGTTGCAGGTTCAGCGCGCGCCGGGCGATCTCCTTCGACGTCTTGTACGGGTCTTCCTCGAATGCGGAATCCGAACGCCCGTCGCACCACCACGAGAACTGGCATTGCCCCCGCTCTTGGCCTTGCTTGACCACCGCGCAGACGGTGTCGGGATATCCTTGGTGCTCGAGCCGGTTCATCACCACGCTGGCGATGGCTTCCATGCTCGTTTCGCCTTCTCCCCGCGCTTCCCAGTACACCGTGCGGGCGAGACACGTAAGCGCGTCATCGAGCGGTTCTCTGCCGGTAGGATCGAGCGCCTGAGCTTCCGGTTGCTTCAAGGTCTCCGACCGCGGCGCAATCTTGTTGCCAGCCGCCGCTTTCTGTTCCAGCGCCTCCACTTTCTGCTCGGTTCTCTCCGCCGTGGTCGGAGCCGGCGCGGGCGTCTGTTCGACGGGCGCCTTTTCGCATGCCGCGAGCAGCAACATTGCGATGACAGCCAGGAGCGTTTTCCGTTTCATCAGTTGAGCCTCTGGTGGCGAACAGCACACGTCCGGACGCCACCCAACGGCGTTACTTTACCGCCTTGCACACCACTCACGGCTGCGGCAAGTTGCCTGATCGTTAGATAACGCACAATCCGCCGCCAGCAGCATCAAACCTGACATCAAAAAACTGAGAGGAGCTTCCCGATGAAACTCGCCGGTAAAGTCGCATTGGTCACAGGAGGTTCAGGTGATATCGGCGGCGCCATCGCGCGTCATCTCGCCGCGAACGGCGCGCGAGTGATGATCACCTACGTCGGCGCCGAAGAAGCTGCCGCCGCAACGATACGTGACATCGAAACCGAGGGCGGCAAAGCGAGCGCGATACAACTCGATCAGCGATCACCGGACGCGATCGATGCGTGCATCGAACACGTCGGCAGGACGTGCGGCCGCCTCGACATACTGGTGAACAATGCCGCCTGGAACATCGGCATTCCGTTTCCCGATCTCGACGCGCTAACGAGCGACATCTGGGACCGCGTGCTCGAAACGAATCTACGCGCACCGTTCCTGTTGGCACGCGCAGCGGCGCGGCTGCTCAAGGCCGACGGCGGCGGCCACATCGTCAACATCTCCTCGGCCGGCGGCATCAGCCCGGGCAGCAGCAGCATCGCGTACTCGTCGAGCAAGGCCGGGCTCAATCATCTGACCCGGTGCCTTGCAGTGGCGATGGCGCCCGACGTTGCGGTCAACTGCGTGGCGCCGGGACTTGTCGAGAACACCCGTATGGCAAAGCGGCTGCCCGAAGCCGTCGCAAAGGGAGCACGAACACAGGCCGTGCTCGGTCGCGTCGGGCAGGCGGACGACATCGCGGCGCAAGTGCTCACGTTCGTGACGTCGCGGTCGATTACAGGCCAGACAGTGGTAGTGGACGGCGGAATGCCGGGGGCAATGCGCTGAGTCGGTCCCTCGGCGCGCCTCAACCCACTCGTTGGGTGCTGCCGGCAAGGCGACGGCACGACGCTTCGAAGTCGTAGTACGGCTTTAACGTGGCCGCGCAATCGGGCCAGTGATCCGTCGCCACCCAGTAATCGCACAAGCCGAAACGTGCACAGAGGCGCGGGAAACGCGGATCCATCTGCAGCCGCGACAGCCCGCCCTCCCTTTCGCCGAAGAGCCAATGCAATCCATAGTCGAGTGGCAGGAAACGACCACCGGGCTCGAAGAGGTGCGCGAACGAAGCGCGTTCGAGCAATGGGTACACCTCGTCGACGAGACCCATGTGGCACCCATTGGTGGCAATCCTCAGCACCAGCGTGCCGGTTTCCGATATCTGACGCTGCAGTTCTTCCAGCAACCGCGCCGAATCAGCGTCGGTCCAGTCGCGCATCCGACGCGCATTCTCTATGTGCCGTTCAGCAACGGCCGAGTGCGGCCCCAACTTGCGAATGCGCGAGATGAGTTGCTCCATGCGCGACCAATCGCCCCGGTAAGCCGCGCGATACAGCGGATTGATGGCGAAGTAGTCGAGCTCGGGCCAGCGCCGACGCGCGCGATCGAACAACTCATTCGCCTCCGCCACGCGACCCACCTCGTTCAACAGGCTCGCGTAGTCGTTGACGACATTCGGTCGCAATGGATCGAGTTCGTAAGCGCGCACCACGAACGCCAATGCGTCTTGAATGCGACCGACCGTGCGACTCCAGCGCTCGAGGCGAGTCAGTACCGTTGCATCGTTCGGTGCGTCGCGCAGCGCGCATTCGAGATGCGACTGCTGCGCCGCAAAGCGTCCGCACACCGGTTCGAGCTGCGCGAGTGCGGCGTGTGCAAACGCCGCGCGCGGCTCGAGCGACAGTGCGCGATCGGCCGCTTCACGTGCCCTGGCGCGAGTGAGTTCGACCGCCGCACTCGACATCAGCAGCGTGGGACTCGGCGACATGTCGGTCGCAATGATGGCGCGCGAAAGCGCGAGCTCGGCCCAAGCCGCTGCGAACCCCGGTGCTAGCTCCACCGCGGCTTCGAGCAGCGAGACGTCGCGTGCACCGAGCCAATGGGTGGTAGTGCCGAGCGCGCGCAGATACAGGTCGTATGCGATCGGATCGACGCGCCCGATCTGTCCGGGACGCGCGAACGCAGCACGCAACACCGTGGCTACCTCCGACGCAATCTCGTCCTGCAGCGTGAACAGATCGTCGAGTTCACGATCGAAGCGACTCGACCACACGGTCGTCTCCTGAGCGCACTCGATCAACTGCACGGACACACGCACCCGCCGGCCATTGCATCGCAAGGCGCCATCGAGCACGTGTGTCACATGAAGCTCTTGTGCCACGTGGCGCGCCGCCTTGTCGGCCCCGCGGAACTGAAAGCTGGACGACCGCCCTATGGTGCGCACGCTGCTGGTTTTGATGACGGCCTGCAGAATTTCTTCCGCGATGCCATCCGAGAGATACGAGAGGTCGCCATCGCGCGACAGGTTGTCGAAGGGCAGCACCGCAAGCAGCGCTGGCTTCGTGTCGTGCGAAGCGCGGTATGCCTCGCGCGAATCCGCGGGAGAGCCCGACGACGCAGGCAGTACTTCCCTTCGTACCGACGCAACCGACTCGATCGATGCAATTACGCGATAACCGCGGCGGGGAATCGTCTCGATGAAACGCGGCGAATGCGCGTCGTCACCCAATACTCGTCGCAGTTGCGCGACGGCTTGGTGCACCACGTTGTCGACCACCACGACGTTCGGCCACACGCGCTCGAGCAGCGCAGCGGGAGACAGCACGACAGGAGCCGCCTCGACCAACGCGATCAGCACATTCATTGCTTTCGCATCGATGCGCACACCGTCGATCTCGTTGGCACCCGGCGTGGCCAGACGGTTGCCGATACGGAAATCCCCAACCGCAATCGGTCGAGGTCTTTCTGCGTTCAATTGCGATCCCCACTAAGCGCTCCCATTGCAAAATGGACCTCGCGTACGCGGCAGGTCAAGCGTAGTACGGGTGAGCAGGCGACAACGACTTTACGGAGGGGACCGCCGACCATGGAAGTGCTGCGGCGGTTGGCCGTTTTTCGCAGCCTGTCGATCGACGGAAACGGCAAACCGCGTCGGATCGCTGCTTATTCCGGTGCTTGCGTAACGCTGGCCGGTGCGGCAAGTTTGCGCGACTACCCACAGCTCTAAGCCGGAGAAGTCATGGCTCTTCAAACACTCAAGCCGACCGCCAGCAGGGAACTCATTCTTTCGACAATGAACCGCGACGGCGCATGCATCATCGCCGACGTGGCCGATGCGGCGACGCTGCGCAACATGGTCGCCGAGGTGACCCCGTTCATCGAACGCACACCGTACGGCGGCGATGACTTCACGGGCCGCAACACCCAACGCACCGGCGCACTGGTGGCGCGCACGCCGACCTGCCGCGAGCTGATTCTCGAGCCGACGATTCTCGGCGCGGCGCGCGAATTCCTGAAGCCGTGGGCCGACCGGATCATCCTGCACCTCACGCAGACCATCTACATTCACCCGGGCCAGGGCGCGCAGGTGCTGCACCGCGACCGGCTTGCGTGGGGAACGTATCTGCCGCTGTCGATCGAGCCGCAGTTCAACACCATCTGGGCACTCACCGACTTCACGGCCGCCAACGGCGCGACTCGGGTGGTGCCCGGCAGCCACAGGTGGCCTTGGGAACAGAAGGCAACGCCCGATCAGGTGGTGCAGGCGGAGATGAGCGCCGGTTCGGTGTTGCTGTACACCGGCACGGTGTTGCACTCGGGCGGCAAGAACGAATCGAACTCGTCGCGCCTCGGCTTGAACATCACCTACTGCCTCGGCTGGCTGCGGCAGGAAGAAAACCAGTACCTGAGCTGCCCGCCGCACATCGCGCGCACGCTGCAACCCGAACTGCAGGAACTGCTCGGCTACACGCAGGGCAACTACGCGCTCGGTTATTACTCCGACCCCGAGTCGACGGAGCCGGGGCGCGACATCATTCCGCCCGAATTCGCGCTGGGCCGTAAGCCGCGCGAAGGTCTGGGCTTTTCGCTATCGGAGGCCACCGACTCCGGCGTTACGTTCGAAATGATGCGGGACAACGTGCCCCTCGGTGAAGATGTCTGAGGCAAGCGACCGCCGCGTTCGAGGTTCTATTTCCCGGCGGTGACGAGCGCGACCCACGCACCCTCGCCCGGCGCGACCAAATCGAGACGACCGCCGCCCTGCACGGATACGGGTGTTTGCCACCGGGTGCTCGCGATGTTCAGCCACCGCAGGTGCAGATTGCCGGGCGCCTCGGCCACATCGAGTTCCACACTGCCGCCGGCAGGCAGGTAGACCGCGTACTGAACGCCTGGTTCACGGGTCAGATACGCTTCCGGGGCACTGAGGCGTTTCAGCAGCACACCTTGCGCGTCGGGTTCACAGCGAAACACATCGAGCTCTGCCAACAATGCGCGTGCGCTGCGGATCTGTGTCTTTGCGGACGCGTTCAACCCGAGGCCAGAGTCGGGCCGATGGAAACGGGTCGCCGCGACACCGCCGATCAGATTTCGCCAGAATCGCTCTTCGGCCTCGCGCGTGTTGCCGTATCGGGCGCCATCGGCACCGTACACCTTCACGGTGTTGATGGGGCGCAGCGTCTGGGTCAGCTGCGCACGCATCCACTGCAGGTTGTCCCAGTGCTGGTGACCCCGCTGATGATTGTTCTGGGATATGTCCACAAACTGATACAGCTCGGTGTTGTCGATCGTCTCGCGGTGTTGGCGCGCTCGCACGTTCCAGGCATCCCACATCTCCGTCACGTAGACACGCGTGCCCGCTTCGCGCGCTGCACTGTGCAGCCGAGCCGCCCAGAAGCGGCCCCACCGCGGATCAGCCGAGGTTTCATTGTCGATGCAGTACAGAACATGTCCGTAGCGCAACGTATAAGACAGCAGTTTGTCGAACCACGCTTGCTGATATCGCAGGACTACCTGGTTGTTCCTGAGCTCCGGCGGCGTGAAGAAGAACGGCTGGGCGTTGGCGTTGGGGTGCTGTGGATACGCCGAATCCAACGTCGACTCCGCCACTGTGTAGTTCACGTTGTTGCGCGGGTTGTAGGGGCTCCTCGACCAATGGCCCGATCCGCCCTGGTCAGAAAAATCGAATCGATCCCAGATCTCCACCTGCACAACGATGCCGCGCTCGCTCGTCAACGTGAGGAAGCGCTCGAGCCTCGACCAGTACTCCTCGTTCCACTGTCCGAGGTCGAATTTGCCATCGCTTCTGCGCAGAAACGGATAAACCTCGAAGCCGAAGTCCTGCCGGTCACTCATCGTATTGCGGACGTAGTTGCCTCCCACCGCCGCGATGTCATCGAGGTGCTCTTCGAGATCCGGAATCTGAAACAGATTGTCGTCTTTGCTGCCGCCGAGGAGCACGACCGGCCGGCCCCGGTACTCCCAGTAGCGATGATTCTGCGCATACGGCTGCACGGACGGCAGCGCGGCCTCACCCGGGGCCGAAGCTTCGACGGCGTCACCGCCGCTCGAGCAAACGAATAGCGCCACGACGACGATTGCTTTAAGGATCCTCACGCGTTCAACCGACATCACTTCACCAATCAGAATCGATCCCGTCAGGATCAGGTGGACGCATTCATACGCGAAGCAGCTGCGCGCGTCGGTACTGCAGAACACCATCGACGCTCGACACGCACAAGGCGAGCCAGATCGCCGCGAAGGTCAACGCCCGTACCGGGCTGAGCGGCTCGTTGAACGCCCACACGGCAAGCGCGAGCGAAAGCGACGGCGACAGATATTGAAAGAAGCTGAGCGTGGTCAGACGTAGCCGCACCGCCGCGCCGGCAAAGCACATCAGCGGGACGATCGTGATGAGTCCGCCGGCGACGAGTCCCATGCTCAGCTCGAAGTTGCCGCCGAAGTGCGATCGTCCGGTCCAGATCAGCCAGCCGAGCGCGGGTAGCACAAACGGCATCAGTACCAGCGTCTCCGTCAGCAGGCCGACGTCTGCAGGTACGGCAATCTTTTTGCGCAGCAACCCGTACACGGCGAAGCTGCCGGCCAAGCCCAGCGCAATCCAAGGCGGCGTGCCGAACTGCACCAGTTCGTTGCCAACACCGGCCGCCGCGATCAGCAGCGCGCACCAGCCGAGTGGACTCGGCCGCTCTCTCAATATCAGGACGCCGAGCGCCGCGCTGAACAACGGATTGACGAAGTAACCGAGGCTCGCTTCGACCAGCTGCGACGTGCTCACCGCATGCACGAACACGAACCAGTTCGTGGTGATCAGCGCGGCGGTAACGATCAGCACGCGCAGCTTGCGCCAGTCGCGTATCACCGGCGCCACTTGCGGCCAGCGGCGCATGAAGGTCATGGCGATGGCGAGCATCGGCACCGACCACACCACGCGATGCAGCACGATTTCGAGCGCGGACGCGGCACCAACCCAACGGAAGTACAAGGGCGCGAGCCCCCATACGATTCCGGCGATGAGCGCCAGCACTACGCCGCGTTGGGTTTCCGTCATGGTGTCGCGGGCAGTGGCGGCAACAACGCTTCGTAACGCTGGTCGGTGAGCGCGCGCAGAAATGCCGTTAGGGCTTCGAGACGAGCGTCGTCGAGCGGCAGGCCGGTGCCCAAACGATCCCGGTCGATGGTTTCAGGCACTTCCGGCGCGCCCCACCCCCGTCCCGTTTCCGGATTCGTCAGATTCTGTTCGTTGATCGCGAGGTACTGGTTGTAGAAGAGGAGCACCGTACCGAGATCGCGAAATATCCCGTTGTGCATGTAAGGACCGGTGACAGCGACATTGCGCAGCGTCGGTGCGCGGAACTTGCCGGCCATGGCGTCGTCGTGAATCTCCGGGTTGTCGCGTAGTCCCCGATCGATCGCGGTGTGGCCGTTGACGGCGCGCACCTCGGCATGGGGCGGCAGACCGATGTTGAAGTACTGGAAGCTGGTGAACGGTTCGCGCCGCGCGGTGGCGGTTTTATCGAGGACGTGACAGTTCGAACAGTTCGTCAGCGGCGAGAAGAAAAGCATGCGGCCGAGTTCCTCTTCGCGGCTCAGCGACAACTCGCCACGAAGGGCGCGGTCATAGCGAGAATCGTACGTCGAGAAAAATTCCGTTCGCTCGAACGACGCGAGAGCATCACGCACTGCGCGAAACGTCGCATCCGGCGAGTCGGCTACGCCGAGTTCGCGCAGCGTTGCGACGTACGACGAGTTCTCTCCGATGCGAACCGCCACCGCTGCCGCATCCGGCATGTTCATCTCTAGCGGATTCAGGATCGGCTGGCCCGCCTGGTCCGGGAGGTCATGCGCGCGACCGTCGTGAAACAGCCCACCTTCGTACGCATCGTCTGCATTGCGACTCAATGGCGGCGTCAGCGCCACGTACGTGAGACTCGGCGCGTTGCGGTCGCCAAGAGAGCGGCCGTCGTCGCCCAGCGACACAGCGCCGTTTACGCCGTTGTCACGACTGTCGACGAACGCGCGCGCCGGGTCATGGCAGGTCGCACACGATTGCGTGCGGTTCAGCGACAGATTCGGGTCGAAGAACAACGCGCGGCCGAAGTCGACCAGCGCGGCCTCATTGGCGTGGCAAAGCGCACCGGGCAGCAGCATTGCTGCAAAGAACAGCCTCGTCGCCGTGAACCTACGGCGTGTTTTGATCGATACCAACGACTTCTTCCGGGGGCGCTACGCCTTCTCCAACCCACACCAGTCCGCCAGGAACAGCGCAGTGCTCTGCGTGATGCGGCGCACCGATTCGAGTTCGACGCATTCGTCGAAACCGTGGATGTCTTTCGATTTCGGACCATAGACCAGCGCCGGAATACCGGCGTACAAACCGAAGAAACGGTTGTCGGCCGTGCCGGTGGAACGCTCGTCGCGCAACGGCTTGCCGAACACGGTGCGATGCGCGGTATCGAGCACGGCACGAACCTCCTCATGTCCCGACAACACGAACGGCTCGGCCTGAAAGCCCTCCCAGAGCAGCGTCGGCGGCGAATTGCTGAGGTATGGATCGCGCGCGGCCGCATTGCGCACGCAGTCCTCCACTTCGCGGCGCGCCTGCTGCAATGTCATCGACGGCAACACGCCGGCACGCATGTCGAACGTGCACCACGCCGGCACCGAGCTCGCCCAATCGCCGCCGTGAATCTTGCCGACGTTGAAGTTGGCGGGATGGTGGTGGTCGTGAAAGTGCGCGTCATCCACCTTGCGCGCGTTCCAGTCTTTTTCCAGCTCGCGCAGTGCCTGTATCAGGCGGAACGCCGACTCGATGGCATTCGAACCCGCATCGGCCTGATAAACGTGCACGGGATGGCCGGTGACCTTCACCTGGAACCACATCACTCCGACCTGCGCCACCGTCAGCACGTGCGAACTGGGCTCCGGAATCAGCGCCGCATCGGCTCGATAGCCGCGCTGCAGACACGCCAATGCGCCATTGCCGGTGCACTCTTCTTCCACTACGGATTGCAGATACACCTCCGCTGCGGGGCGATAGCCACAACGACGCAGCGCGAGCAGCGCATAGTGATTCAGCACGAGGCCCGCCTTCATGTCACCCGCACCCCGCCCGTAAAGCCAGCCATCGCGTACTTCCGCTGCGAACGGCGGGCGATGCCACATGTCGAGTGGGCCCTCGGGCACCACGTCGATGTGTCCGTTGAGAATGGCGGAGCGCCCTTTCGAAGTCGTTGGGCGCCACGCGCCGACGACATTCCAGGCGTTTTCGTAGTCCTGCTGCAGCGGCGAATAGCCCGGCAGATGGCGGATGTCGTCGAGACGTATCTGCCAGCGATCGACGGTCAGGTTCTGCTCTTTGAAGAGCCGAGCCATGAAGTCCTGTGCGGGTGCTTCGTTGTAGCGCGTGGACGGAATGCGCACGAGATCGGCCGTAACCCCAATCTGCTCGTCGAACCGGGCATCGACGGCATCCATGATGTTCTTCGCAACGTCGGCTGCGAGCGTCATATCGAACTCCCTGAACTGGATATTGAACTGCGAATTGAGCTGTCGAATTGAACAGCGGATTTCAGCCTGGGCGCCTCGCCGCGATCATACGACGTTGAATTCGATCGCGCCGAGTTCCGCGAAATCCGCGACGTACTTGCCCGGCACGGCCGGATGCGCGGGGCCGAGCGAGCCGGTCATCAACAAGTGCCCGGGCTCTATGACGTAGCCGACTTCGATCACACGATTCACCAGCCACTTCAGCGCTTCCCATTGGCTGCCCATCAGGTCGCCGCTGCGCGCGTTGTGCAGCGTTTCGTCATCGCGTCGAAACTGCACGTTCACCTCATCGAGCGCGATATCGCCCACCGAACGCGCCTGACCGCGAATGAACCCGGCCGATGCAGAGTTGGCGGCGATGAGGTCGGTGCCGGTCATGCGCGTGCGGTCGTATCCGGGATCGGCCAGTTCGATCATCGGCGTGCACGTGGTAGTTGCCGCTCGCAGTTCGGGAATGCTCTTGACCGGAGCGTTGATCCTTCGCGCCGCCCGAAAGCCGAGTTCCGTCTCGAGCAACAGCGTGCGATAGCCGCTGCGCGCAATCGCGTTCGCTGCATCGCGCTCGCCCGCAGCGAACAGGACACCGACGATCGGTCCGCCGAGGCCGAGCATCCGCTGCAGCGCCTCCGCATTCGCGGCCGACTTGTACCCCGCGACTTTTTCACCGGCGCGCAGACCGTTGAACGTACGTTGCACCAAGTACGCCTCATCGATGCTGAGCGCCGCGCCGGCCGGACGCGCCTCATATCGTTCGTTGGCGCGTTGTGCCGCAACGAACCGGTGGGCAATGGCGTCGAGATCGGTCATCGCGAATGATCCTTGGCAACGGCAGTGGCACGGGAGGCGTGCAATCTGACTCAGCGCGCCGGCCGCTTCAAGTCGCACGTTGCGCCGTTGCCGGCGGGCGCTCGCGGCCGAGACCGAACCATCGCCCG
>CAZLDA010000021.1:0-15672 GCA_964557875.1 uncultured Pseudomonadales bacterium
CGTTTACGACACCGACACGATTCCGGTGAATGCGCTGCGTGGCGTCGATCTCATCGTCGAGAGTGGAGAGTTCGTGAGCCTCGTCGGGCCTTCGGGCTCCGGCAAGTCGACGCTGCTCAATCTGATCGGAGGGCTCGACCGGCCGAACAGCGGCGAAGTGATCGTCGACGGCGTTGCGCTGGCCATGCTCGACGAAACACAACTCGCGGATCTGCGGCTGAACAAGATCGGCTTCGTGTTCCAGGCGTTCAACCTGATCCCGGTGTTGTCCGCGCGCGAGAACGTCGAGTTCATCATGCAGTTGCAGGGAGTACCTTCCGCAGAGCGTCGCGAGCGCTCGCTCGAAGTACTTGCGTCGCTCGGCATGGCCGAGCTTGCCGACAGACGACCGGGGCAAATGTCGGGCGGCCAGCAACAACGGGTGGCAGTGGCGCGTGCAATCGTAACGCGACCCGCGTTGCTACTCGCCGACGAGCCCAGCGCGAACCTCGATTCGGAAACGACGAAAGGACTGCTGGAGCTGCTGCGACGCGTCAACGTCGAACGCGGTGTCACGATCGTAACGGCAACGCACGATCCGATGGTAATGAGCTACGCGCGCAGACGAGTGCAGTTGTTGGACGGTCGCATCTCGTCCGATCAGAGGGTTGCGGCCGAAACGGCATGAACGCGACGCTGCAACGCGCACTGCTGTGGTTGAGTGTGTGTGCCGCAATGCCGGCGGTCGGCTGGGATCTCGATGCGCGCGCGCGTGTGTTCGGCAACGCCGAATCGCTGCCGGAAGACGACGTGCAGCGTTCCATCGACGGCACGCCCGTGTATGAGGCAAGCGCCGATCTGCGCGTCATGTTTCGCGACGAATATGGCGGCTGGCATCTGAACGCGGCACTGACGACGCTGTACGAGGTGGGCGATCAGTTCGCGTTCATCAGCAATCCGCAGGACACCCTGGATCAAACGCCGCGCAACGACCGGTTGCGCTTCATGGACCTCACGTGGACGCTCGAAGACGGGCCGCGGCACGAGAACATTCAACGTTTCGACCGCCTTGCGGTGGAATATCGGGCCGAACACTGGGGCATGACGATCGGGCGCGACGCGATCAGCTGGGGCAGCGGCATTGTGTTCCAGCCGCTCGACATCTTCGCGCCGTTTGCACCAACCACGGTGGATCGCGACTACAAACCGGGTGAGGACCTGGTGAAGTTCGACGGCGTCACGGAGCGCGGCAGCGATTGGCAATTGCTCGGCGTGTTTCGGCGCACGTTCGAAGGCGAGCGGACGTCGTCGGTCGATTCGTTTGGCGGCAAATGGCACAGCCTCATGGGCGACTACGAAGTGGAAATCCTCGGCGCCAAACACTATCGCGATCGAGTGGCCGGTTTGAGCGTGAAGCGCGCGATCCATGGCGCGGTGCTGCGCACCGACTGGTTGCTCACCGATCTCGATGAAGGCGGCTACAAAACCTCGGGAGTGGTGAACCTCGATTACAGCTTCGTGTGGCTCGACCGCAACTGGTATGCATTCGGCGAGTATTTCCACAGCGGCTTCGGCGTGAATCATCAGCCGGTGGATCTCACCAAGTTGCCCAGGGCGCTAACGGAACGCCTCGCGCGCGGTGAGTTGTTCACGCTGATGCAGGACTATACGGCGTTCGGTACCCGCGTCGAATGGCATCCATTGGTGACGCAAAGCCTCACACTGATCACGAACCTGCACGACGGTTCGAACCTGGTGCAGACGCAGTTTGCATACGAGCCTACCGACGCACAGCACGTCGACGCGGGTTACGTGCGCAACCTGGGCGGAACCGGCAAGGAGTACGGCGCCATCGAACTGCCGCCGCCGGCCGCAGCGTTCACCACCGGCGGAGGATCGCAGTTGTACCTGCGTTGGACGTATTACTGGTGAGCGGCGTCTGCAGGAACAGGCGGCTCAGTCGATGACTATGGACTTGCCGGCGGCCTTCACGGCCGCGTCGTGCGCTTTGCGCGCTTCGATGAGTTGCGGCACGTAACGGTCGAGTTCGGCGAGGGTCCACGTGCCTTTGCGTTTCGAGAACGACTTGATGATGGCCGGCTGCTGCATGATGCCGATGCCGCCGCGACCGGTGTGGAAAATCTGATTCGACACGCTGCCCGAACCTTCGGTTGCGAGCCACGCGACGATCGGCGCGATGTGCTGCGGCCCGCCGGCTTCGAGTTCGGTGCTCGCCACCGTTTCGCCGCGCGCTTCACGCAGCGGAATCGTCATACGAGTGAGCGCGCCGGGCGAAATGGTGTTGACCGTGCAGCCGTATTTCGCGAGTTCCAGTGCAAGCACGCGCGTGAAGCCGGCGATGCCCGCCTTCGCCGCGCCATAATTGGCTTGGCCGAAGTTGCCGAAGAGTCCGGACGTGCTGGAGAAGTTGATGATGCGGCAGCCGGTGCGGTTGTTTTCGCGAATGTACTTTGCGAACGGGCGCGTGCAGCAATAGTGGCCTTTGAGATGCACGGCCATCACCGCATCCCAATCGGACTCTTCCATGTTGTAGATCGACTTGTCGCGCAGGATGCCGGCGTTGTTGACGAGGATGTCCATGCCGCCGAACGCATCGAGTGCGGTTGCCAGCAACGACTCGCCGCCTTTCACTTCGGCGATCGACTGCGTGTTCGATACGGCTTCGCCGCCGCCGGCGCGGATCTCCGCAACCACTTCGTCGGCGATCTTGCCAGTGCCGGTACCGTCGGTATTGCCGCCAAGATCGTTCACCACGACCTTGGCACCCTCCAGAGCCATCAGCTTCGCAATCTCGGCGCCGATCCCGCGACCGGCGCCCGTCACCACTGCGATTCGACCGTCGAGCCTGCCCATGCTGCCTCCCCAGTCTGCTCGGCTGTTTCAGTAAGCGGTTACCAGACCGCTATTACCAGACATCGGTGCGCGGCGGGTCTTTGTCGGGGTACTTGCCGAGCTCCATCCGCGCTACGGTGCGGCGATGCACCTCATCCGGACCGTCAGCGAGCCGCAGCGTTCGCATGCCGGCATACATTCTCGCGAGCGGGAACACTTGCGACACGCCGGCGCCGCCGTGCATCTGGATTGCATCATCGATGACCTGCAACGCGATCTTGGGAACCGCAACCTTGATCTGCGCGATCTCGCTGCGCGCCACCTTGTTACCGACGGTGTCCATCATCCAGGCGGCTTTCAGCGTCAACAGCCTGGCCATTTCGATGTTGATGCGCGCGTCGGCGATCTTGTCGAGGTTGCCGCCGAGTTCCGACAGCGGCTTGCCGAAGGCAACGCGCGAAACGGAGCGCCGGCACATCAGTTCGAGTGCGCGCTCGGCCACACCGATCGAACGCATGCAGTGGTGAATGCGGCCGGGGCCGAGGCGACCCTGGGCAATTTCGAAGCCGCGGCCGGAGCCTAGCAGGATGTTGTCTTTCGGCACGCGCACGTTCTTGAAGCGCACGTGACCGTGGCCGTGCGGCGCGTCGTCGTAGCCGAACACCGTCTGCATCTTGATGATTTCGATGCCTTTCGCGTCGCGCGGCACGAGGATTTGCGATTGGCGCGAGTGGCGCGCCGCATCGGGTTCGGTCACGCACATCACGATCAACACTTTGCAGCGCGGGTCGCCAATGCCTGAAGACCACCACTTTTCGCCGTTCAGCACCCATTCGTCGCCGTCGAGTCGCGCCTCGAGGGAAATGTTGGTGGCGTCGGACGATGCAACCAACGGCTCGGTCATGCAGAAGGCGGAACGGATTTCGCCATTCAACAGCGGCTTCAGCCAGCGCTCTTTGTGTTCTTCGGTGCCATAGCGTTCGATCACTTCCATGTTGCCGGTATCGGGCGCCGCGCAGTTGAACACTTCCGACGACATCGGATACATGCCCATGATTTCAGCGAGGTGCGAGTAGTCGAGGTTGTTGAGCCCCGCACCGCGTTCGGAATGCGGCAGGAAGAAGTTCCAAAGGCCGCGCTTCTTCGCGCGCTCTTTGAGGTCTTCCATGATCTGCGTCGGTTCCCAGCGATCGCCGGCGTTGATCTGTTCGGTGAAGACGCGTTCGTTTGGAACGATGTTCTTGTCGATGAAGTCGAGAATGTCGTCGCGGAGCGGTTTGACACGCGCGGAAAGACCAAGGTCCATTAACTTCCCCCAGTGTTTTGATTGGAAAGCGACGTGTCGTGTGCGCCTGAGAGCTTCGAACATGGCGCGACACTTGTCATCGCGAGAGCCGATGGATACTAATACAGCCGAATTAGCCCTGTCATGGGCCCCAGCATAGGCCCTTCATAGGAATAGCGCGTGACCCAATACGGAGAAGCCACACTTGCGTTGATTGCGGATGTGTATCGCGACGGCGCCGATCACGTGGCTGCGTTGATACGACACTCCGCGCGCGAGTTCGAACCGGGACGGCACGATCTGCTGAATCCGTTGACCGATGAAGGGCGCGTGGTCGCGGAGAATTTCGGGAAGGCGCTGCCGAAGGATCTGCTGGTCCGTGGCTATACGAGCCCCGCGGAACGCTGCGTGGAAACCGTGCAACTGATTCTGAAAGGTCATGGCGCCGCCGGTGGTCGCGTGACGCGGCACCGGCCGATCGAAGCGCTCGGCGTGTTCTATGCGCTCGACCAAATGCGCATGTTTCGGGCGATGACGGCGACCACTGGGCAGGTCGCATTTCTCGCGCAGTGGTTTGCCGGCACTGTGCCGGACGACGTGATGATGCCTGCCGATCTGGCCGCGAAGCTCGTCGGCCGCGTCGTTGCGTCGAAGCTCGAGGCGCCTCTGGAGCGGCCGCAGCTCGACGTGTGCGTTTCGCATGACATGTCGCTGTATCTGGTGCGCGATCGCCTGTTGGGGTTGGGCGTGGAGACGTCCGGCGCGGTCGACTTTCTCGACGGTGTGGTGTTCTACGAACGCGATCAGCAGCTGTGGATGCGCGGCCTTCGCGGCGCTGCGCGCGCGGTGGAGTTGGGAATCTGAAAGACATTTTGAACGGGTAAGCAGCCGATCAATCGGAGAGGGGGGAGCGATGGGGCAGGGGAACACGAGTACGAGCAACGGTTCGCCGAGCGCGCTCGAACAGGCGGCGCTTCAAGGCATGGTGGTTGCTCACGTAGCAGCGCGTTTCCCCAACAAGCTGGCGGTGGCGTCGCCGTTCGGCAGCCGGACGTTTGCGGAACTCAATGCGCGGGTCAACCAGCTCGCACGTCTGCTGCGCGCAAACGGCATCGGCGCCGGCGACTCGATGGCGCTGGTGTCGCGCAACCGGCCCGCATTCGTCGAAGCGTATCTCGCAGCGCTGCGTACGGGCATTCGATTCACGCCGGTGAACTTCCACCTGACGGCCGAGGAAGTGGGCTATGTGGTGGATGACTGCGAAGCAAGCGTGGTGATCTACGACGGCACGTTGCCGACCGCGGCCGACGCGCTTGGTTATGCGCCCCGCGCGCGGCTCAGGCTCATCGTCGACGGCGCGGTCGACGGATTCACAGACTACGATAGTGCGATCGCCCCTTTCGAAGGTCGCGACATCGAAAATCCCGTGCGCGGCACGCAGATGTTGTACACGTCGGGCACTACAGGGCGCCCGAAAGGAGTCTATCGGCGTGAACAGCCGATCGTGCGCAGCGCGTCGCAGATTGCTGCGGCCTGGAACCTCGAGACCGACGTGTGTTTGTGCACGGGCCCCGCGTATCACGCTGCACCGCTCGCCTTCAACGTGGCGGCACCCCTCAACGCGGGTGTTGGCGTGGTGTTCATGGACAAATGGGATGCCGCGGAAACGCTGCGCCTGATAGCGGAACACCGCGTGACGCATACGCACATGGTCGCCACGATGTTCCATCGCCTGCTGCAACTGCCCGAAAGCGTGCGCAGCAACCACGATCTATCGAGCCTGCGTTTCGTATTGCATGGCGCTGCACCGACGCCCGTGCACGAAAAGCGCGCCATGATCGAGTGGTTGGGGCACGTGGTATACGAGTATTACGCAGCGACCGAAGGTGGTGGCAACTACTTCGTCGACTCCAAAGAGTGGATGTCGAAGCCCGGTACGGTGGGTCGGTCATCTACACCCGAGCTCACCCGGATTCTCGACGACGACGGCAACGACGTGCCGCAGGGCCAATCGGGCACGCTGTATTTCAAAGCGCCGGAGGTCGGCCGATTCGAGTACTTCAAAGCGCCGCAGAAAACCTCGCAGAGCTATCGAGGTGACTGGTTCACGCTCGGCGACATGGGTTATCTCGACCCGGATGGATATCTGTTCCTGAACGGCCGGAACGCCGAGACGATCATTTCCGGCGGCGTGAACATCTATCCGCAGGAAATCGATTCGGAATTGTTGAAGCATCCGGCCGTGGTCGACGTGTGCACCGTCGGAGTGCCGAACGACGAGTGGGGCGAAGAGGTGAAGAGCGTCGTGCAGTTGAAAGAAGGGCACGTCGGCAGCTCCGAACTCGCCGCGGAACTGATCGCGTTCGCACGAACGCGTTTGCCGGGATTCAAAACGCCGCGGTCGATCGATTTCGTGAGCGACTTGCCGCGTTTGCCGAGCGGCAAGATTCAGCGCAGGCACGTGAGAGCCCCCTATTGGGCCGGCCGAGACAGGCAGATTTGAGTTAGCGGCGCAGCCAGTCGCCGCGCACGAGGTCCACGAAGGGCTTCCACATCTCCGCAACGGAATGCGTGGCGTGGCTGCTTTCTCTGGAGACCACCTCGACCACACGCGTGAGACCGTCGGCAATGTGTGTTGCCCGGCGATTCCAGTGATCGAATCCGAGCCGTGCGAGATCGAAGGGCGATTTGATCTGCAGCAGCGCATTGAACGTTGCGCGATGGTCGGCCAGCAGCGTGCGCAGTTGTTCCGTCTGGATCTCGCCGATCGTCGACAGCGTGGCGAGAAGACCGCTGACATTCTCGATCGCCTCCTCCGTGGCGATGAACTCCGCGGCGACCGCTTCGTCTGCAACCGTTTTGACCTTTTCTGCGACTGTTTGTGTGGCGCCTGCGTCATTGACGAGCGCGCGAACGTCGCGCTCCAGCGCTGCGAGGTCTGCGTTCAGCGATTCGATCGACACGGTGGGTGCACCCGGATTTCGATGGTCGAGTCTACAAGAGACTCCAGGCAGGATCATTGCGGCAATCGCTTCGATGATCCATACGGGGAAGTGCGGGTAACCTGACGGCTTCTTCGGTAGGGTTGTTGCTCGATGAACGGCGCGAGGTGGTCGTCCTTGACCACCGTACGACGTCCATGTCACATGCAAGATAGTCGTGAAGTTGCGGTTGTCCAATCGGAGGTAGCGATGAGCGAGGGTTTGTATTCCCCGAAAGTGAAGCCGGATGGGTCTTACGAGACGCTGACGGTGGTTAAGGAAGGCGCGATCGATTGGCTCACGCTGAACCGACCCGCGGCACTGAATGCGATGAGCCGCACGATGATGCTGGAGCTGCAGCATTACTTCGGCGAGCTCTACACCGATCACTCCGTGAGAGTGGTGGTGATGACCGGCGCGGGGCGCGGTTTCTGCGCGGGGCTCGATCTGAAGGAAGACCGTGTCGACGGTGAATCCGGCGCTGTGGCCGGTTTGCGTGTGCAACGGCGCGTCAGCGAAATCGTGATGCGTATGCGGCGCGCACCGCAGCCCGTGATTTCGTTGATCAACGGACCGGCAAGCGGCGGCGGGTTCGCGCTGGTGCTTGCGTCCGACATCCGTATCGCAGCGCCGGCCGCGCGAATGAATGCGGCCTTCATTCGCATCGGGTTGACGGCCTGCGACGTTGGCGTGTCCTACTTCCTACCGCGCCTGGTGGGATCTGCGCTTGCGTCAGAACTGCTGCTGACCGGCCGCTTCATCGATGCGGAACGTGCGCAGCGGGTTGGATTGGTTTCTCAGGTGGTTCCTCAGGACGAGTTGCTCGCTGCCGGACGCACGATGGCGCACGAGATACTTGGCAATTCGCCGGTCGGCGTTCGGCTGACGAAAGAGTGTCTCAACATGAGTGTCGACGCCGGCAGCCTGGAAGCCGTCATCGCGATGGAAGACCGCCAGCAGATTCTCGTTGCACAAACCGGCGATATGCGTGAAGGCGTAGGCGCGTTTCTGGAGAAGCGCAAACCCGACTACCGAGACCGATAAAGGAACCGGTCTTCCAACAACCTTGTTAAGGGGCGGCGCCGTTAAGGGGCGGCGCCCGTAACCAGCGGCAGGTTCGGATCGCGCACCCAATCGGACATGGAGCCGTCGTATACCGCGACGTTGTCGTAGCCGATGAGCTTCAGTGCGAACGCATCGACCGTTGCGGATATGCCGCCGCCGCAATACGTGATGATGCGGTCGGCGGTTCGCGCACCGACACCTTCGACGGCTGCCGCGATTTCGTCGGCGCTGCGGAACGATTGACCGTCGAGGATCGACCCGTAGTAGAGGTTCTTGCTGCCGGGAATGTGTCCGGGCCGACCGTAGTTGGTTTTGGATGTGCCGGCGTAAACATCGGGCGACAGCGCGTTGATGGTGCACACGGTGCCGTCACCGACGGCGGCCAGCACTTCTTCGCGGGTGGCCCATAAACCGGGCTGCGGTACCACGGTCATGTTGCTGGTCGGATACGGGGTTGGGCTGGTGTCGATCGGAAGACCCGCAGCGATCCAGCCGGTGTATCCGCCATCGAGCAATGTCACGTTCTTGTGGCCGGCCCAGTGCAGCATCCACCAGAGCCGCGTCGCCCACATGATGTGCGTGGTGCTGTAGAGCACCACGAGACTGTCGTCGGCAACGCCGTATTTGCGGAATTCGTCCTGAAGCTGTTGGGGGCCGGGCAACGTAAACGCGAGCGGGCTCGTTGCGTCTGACATGCCGCGCGTGAGATCGAGCAGCCCGGCGGTCGGGATGTGCCCCTTCAGGTAGTTTGCGACGCCGCTCTCGACGCGATATCGCGGCGGGTCGGGATGCAGGTAAACCGTGGTGTCGAAAATGCGCAGGCGCTTGTCGCGCCGTTCGATTCCGTCGAGTACGTCTTCGGCGGATGTCAGGTATTCCGGGTGGCTGTATTTCATAAACGCTCCGGTCGGTGGACGATTAAACCTCAGCTGAGAGGGCTGTGCGTACCGCACTGGTCCAGTCGCGGGGTGAGACTTTGACCATAGTCACCGAGTCGCAGCCGTTGAACGCGGCGAATTCGCGTGCGGCTTTGGCGAATTCGGAGGCGAAGCGGTCGCGGTCGGGAATGTCTCGCTCCACGTGCAGGTGCAGCAGATCGAGGCGGCGCTGCCGGCGCTGTGCCTTGCAGTCGACTCGGCCTACCAGGCGGTCGCGGTAGAGGATCGGCAGGCAGAAGTAGCCGAACTGTCGCTTAGGCGCCGGCACGTAGCACTCGATCTGATAGTCGAACTCGTGCAGGGCGACGTTGCGGTCGCGCTGAATCACGGCGTTGTCGAACGGTGACAGAAGCCGCACCCGCGCGGTCGTCCGGGGCGCGGCGCGGTCGAGTATTTCCGGCCGGGTGTAGTACTCGGTGCCACCTTCTTTCAACTTGACCAATCTGCCGTCGCTGACATCTGCGTCGAGGCGCGCGCGCAAGGCGGTGCGGATTGCCGTGCCGCGGCGCAGATACGTGACTTCCTTCGGAACCGCAAAGCCGTGTGCGCGCAATGACGTGTCGAGCAGGTAGCCGGCGAACTCGTCGATGGTCGGGGTGGACGTATCGACGTCGGCAGGGAGCACGCGTTCGGGCAGGTCGTAGATCTTCTGAAATCCGTCGCGTCCGGCGGCCATCAGGTCGCCCTGCATGAACAGCTGCTCGAGCGCCCGCTTCGCCGGCTTCCAGTCCCACCAGCCCTGCTTGGTGCCCTTCGGCGTTTCGAAGTCGCGTGCGAGCAAGGGGCCTTCGGCGCGAATCCGGTCGAGCACCGCGCGCATCATCTTGCGGTCTTTGGCGAACCAGTGCTGTCCACCGTTCTTGAGCGCGTGCATGCGCGGCAATGCGTAGCGATAGTCGCGCATCGGCAGATACGAAGCGGCGTGAAACCAGTATTCGAACGCACGGCCGCTGCCAACAAGCCGATCAAGGTGCGAGGGATCGTAGTTCGGAACGCGGTTCCAGAATGTGTGGTGATGTGCCCGCGCAACGATGGAAATGGTGTCGATCTGCACGTAGCCAAGCTGTTCGAGCGCGCGGTGGGTCGCTTCGACGCCTCTGCCGAACGGTTCCACGCGCGTCAGACCCTGCGCGTCGAGCGCAATGCGCCGCAATGTGTTGGCGGTCGACGTAGCCATCCGTCAGAATCGCTGCCTTTCCTTGGGACTGAGGAATCGCATGTATAGCACAGCCTGCCGGCTGGTCGCGTTCGTGGTGGTCGCTGTATTGCAGAGCGTCGCGCTGCAGAGCGCCGCATGGGCGGCGAGTCCCGAAGCAGTTCGCGGCCAACACGGCATGGTTGCCTCGCGCTCTGCACTCGCATCGCAGGTGGGCGCGGACATCATGCGCAGCGGCGGTACCGCCATCGATGCCGCGGTTGCCACCGGATTTGCGCTCGCAGTGACGTATCCCGACGCCGGCAACCTGGGCGGCGGCGGATTCATGGTGATCCGTCTCGCCGACGGGCGCGTCGTAACGAACGATCATCGCGAACGCGCACCCAGCGGCGCACAACGAGACATGTATCTCGACGCGTCGGGCAATGTCGTAGCGGGTCTCTCGACGCAAACTCATCTGGCCGCCGGCGTGCCGGGTAGCGTCGCCGGAATGCTCGACGTGCTAGAGAAATACGGCACCCTCCCGCGGAAAACCGTTATGGCGCCGGCGATTCGCCTTGCGAGCGAAGGCTTCGTGCTCAACGCAGATCTCGCACAACAGTTCGGCGAAGCGGCGGACGAATTCGCGAAGCACCCCGGCAGCGCGCGCGTGTTTCTCAAGAAAGACGGCAGCCGCTATCGGCAGGGCGATCGATTCAAGCAGCCGGAACTCGCGAAGACGCTCGAATTGATCTCGGCGAAAGGCAAAGACGGCTTCTACACGGGCAAGACCGCGGACCTGATCGTCGCCGAGATGCAGCGCGGCGGGGGACTGATCACGGCGAAGGATCTCACTGACTACCGATCCGTATGGCGCGAGCCGATCAAAGGTACTTACCGCGGTTACCAGATCTATTCGATGGCGCCGCCGTCGTCGGGCGGTGTGCTGCTGGTGCAGATGTTGAACATGCTCGAGCCGTTCGACATCAAGGCGTCGGGTTACGGGTCGGCGGCGACCATTCACCTGATGGTTGAAGCGCAGCGACGCGCGTACGCAGACCGGGCGGAGTATCTGGGCGACCCGGATTTCTATCCGGTTCCGGTCGCGAAGCTGATCGACAAGCCGTACGCGATTCAGCGCTTCTCAGACGTCGATCCGACGCGGGCAACGCCGTCGACCGGTGTCGGCCCAGGGCTGGCACAAGAAAGCACGCAAACGACGCATTTTTCGGTGATGGACGCGGCGGGCAACGCGGTTGCGTGCACCACTACGCTGAATCTGTCGTTCGGTTCGAAGATCGTCGTCGAAGGTGCAGGGTTCCTGCTCAACAACGAGATGGACGACTTCTCGGCGCGTGCGAACACGCCGAATTCGTATGGCTTGATCGGCCGCGTGGCGAACTCGATCGAACCCGGCAAGCGCATGTTGTCGTCGATGACGCCTACGATCGTCGTCGATGCCGAAGGACGTACACGTCTCGTTACCGGATCGCCCGGCGGCAGCACGATCATCACGACGGTGCTGCAGGTCGTCATGAACGTGATTGACCACGGCATGGACGTTTCCGATGCTGTCGGCTTGCCACGATTCCATCACCAGTGGATGCCGGATCGGGTCATTTACGAACCGTGGGGCATTTCGCCGGATACGCTGAAGATCCTGCAGAGCCGCGGCCACACGTTCGTGACGCTGCCGTGGCGTCTCGGAGACGCGAATAGCGTGATGCGTTCCGGCGACGAATTGCTGGGCATGAGCGATCCGCGCAACCAGGGCGGCGCCGCAGGATATTGAGTCATGCAGAAGGAATTCTGGCTGGAGCGTTGGCGTACCAATCAGATCGGCTTTCATCAGACGGACTACAACGCGCGTCTGAGGCGGCACTGGCCGACGCTCGGGGTGCGAACGGGTGCGAAGGTGTTCGTGCCGCTGTGCGGCAAGAGTCGCGACATGCTGTGGCTCGCGCAGCAAGGCCATCCGGTGCTCGGGGTCGAGCTCTCGCAAACCGCGGTCGAAGCGTTTTTCGCAGAGGCCGACGCACCTTATCAACGCCGTCAGGCCGGGTTGTTCCAGTCCTTCGAAGGCGGGGGCATCGAGATTCTCTGTGGCGACTTCTTCGAGCTGATGCCGCTCGACCTCGTTGGTGTGGCTGGCGTGTTCGATCGCGGTTCGCTGGTTGCCTTGCCGCAGGAGATGCGCCACCACTATGCCGAGCACCTGCTGACGATACTTCCGCTCGGCGCACAGATACTGCTGCTGACGATCGAATACGATCAAAACGTTGCTTCCGGGCCGCCGTTTGCCGTGCATCCTGACGAAGTGACCGCGCTGTTCGGCGCGCGCTGTGCCGTATCGATGCTCGACCGCGCGCCCGGGGAACCGATGCCTCCGCGCTTCCAGGCCCAAGGCATTCTAACGGCGGGCGAGAGTACTTACCGCATCGTCAAGGAGCGCTGACATGCCGATGGCCGGCGTGAACGGAATTTCGTTGTGTTACGAGAGCCACGGCGACCGCAATTCGCCAACGATCGTGCTCATCCGCGGCCTCGGTACACAACTCATCGAGTGGCCGAACGCGCTGATCGAGGGATTCGTGCGGAACGGCCTACGGGTTGTCGTGTTCGACAATCGCGACGCCGGTCTCTCCAGCGAAATGCCCGATGCAAGCCCCGGCTATCGCGTAGAGGACATGGCGGCCGACGTGGTTGGTCTCATGGATCATCTGGGTGTACGGCGTGCGCACATCTTCGGCATCTCGATGGGCGGCATGATCGCGCAGCACGTCGCCATCGGGCATGCGGCGCGCGTGCATTCGCTGATCTCCGTGATGTCGAGCACCGGCAATCCCGATCTGCCGCAACCATCGCCGGAAATGCGGGCACTGCTGGTCGAGAACGCGGGCTCCACAGAAGCACTGATCGAATTGAACGCCAAGAACCGAGCGGTGTTTGGTAGCCCGGCTTATCCCGAATCGCTCGACGAACGTATGGCCGCCGCGCGGCGCGCACACGCGCGCAGCTTTCGTCCGGCCGGCGTTGTGCGACAGATGCGCGCGGTGATCGCCGACGGTAGCCGGGTGGACCGATTGCGATCCGTCAACGTACCGACGTTGGTCATCCACGGTGCCGACGATCCGCTGATTCCGGTTGCTGCAGGGCACGACACGGCCGCAACCATTCCCGGCGCTCGCCTCGAGATTATCGAAGGAATGGGCCACAACATTCCCGAAGCGCTCGCTCCGCGGATCGTCGATATCGTGACCGCTTTCCTGCTGCGCTGAACCGCTGATTCAGAGACTCATCTTGCCGTAGTCGACGGCGAGCCATCGTTCCGGACGAATGCGCACGATCACGCTCGCTTCGGCCTCGCCTGCGTCGGTGTACTGGTCGCCGAGTTTCTTGCCGAGATAGCGGTGCGCCATGGGGCGACCGTATTTCTCCCGATCCGACGGTGCGATCGAAACGATGGGTCCCTCGATGCTGACGTACTTGTAAGGTGGCGTTTCGGTCTGTGCACACAGGCTGACGCGAACGCCTTGTTTCAGCAGCTTGCCTTTGCGTGACGTCGGGCCGGTAAGGAACCAGAGGTCGCCACCGGGTTTGTAGTCGTACCACACGGGCACCGTCAGCGGTCCGTGTGACGCGTTCGGAATGGCGAGAATGCCGACGTGCAGATCGGCGAGAAACAGTTCCTTTTCCTGCTGGGTCATCTTCGTCACGGAACGGACTCCTTCGAGAAAAACGGGTGTGTGGGGATTGGGCTACGCCTTTTCAATCCCTTTGATTTTGTTGGCGATCCCCCATTGATGTGTACGTGCCGGGATCATGGTGATCCCGAGTCAGACAAAGATCGTGGAGGTCAGAGAACATGAGCATTGTACGTTGGAATCCGTCGCGGGAACTCGACCAGTTCTTCAACCGCTTCGTCGATCATGGGTTCAATGGCTGGGGCGAGAACATCGCAACGAGCGACTGGAATCCGGCTGTCGACATTCGGGAAACGGACGACGCTTACCAGATCGATCTGGAAGTACCCGCAGTGCAGCCCTCGGACGTGAAGGTGACGTTCAAGGACGGAGTGCTCGCTGTCAGCGGCGAACGCAAATATGAAAAGGAAACGACCGGTAAGGTACACCGGGTCGAACGCAGCTACGGCCGCTTCACTCGGACGTTCCGTTTGCCGGAAAACGTCGACGAAAGTCGCATCGAAGCGAACTCGAAAGACGGCATGCTGTACCTGAAAGTGCCGAAGCGCGCCGAAGTGAAACCGCGCGCCATCGAAGTCAACGTTCAGTAAGAAGCTCTCAATAACAGGCCGCTGATTCTGCCCCGGGTCGTCGCGCCGACGATCCGGGCTTCGTTTTGCCCGCACCAAACTCATTCTGCAACGGCATGTGTTAGTTTTCATGCTTTCGCTTTTCTTTCGTTTTCACGGCTTTAGAATGCGCAGCCTAACGCGACCGCAGGAGAATGAACGCGATGAGTGACGATACCTTTAAAAGCAAAAGGACGCTGACGGTCGGCAAGCAGACATTCGACTATTTCAGCCTTCCTGCCGCGGAGCAGGCGGGTGTCGGCGCGGTAAGCAAGCTGCCGATGTCGCTGAAGATCCTGCTCGAGAATCTGCTGCGCTTCGAAGACGGCAGTACAGTAAGCAAGGAAGACATCAAGGCGCTAGGCAACTGGGCCGTTACGCCCCCGCCTGCGGAAGAAATCGAATATCGCCCCGCGCGCGTATTGATGCAGGACTTCACCGGCGTTCCCGGCGTGGCCGACCTCGCTGCGATGCGCAGCGCCGTCGTAGCCGCCGGGCTCGATCCGAAGATCATCAACCCGCTGTCGCCGGTAGATCTCGTCATCGACCACTCCGTGATGGTCGACAAATTCGGTACCAGCAAGGCGTTCGACGAAAACGTCGACATCGAAATGGAGCGCAACCGCGAGCGCTATCGATTCCTGCGCTGGGGCCAGACCGCATTCGACAACTTCCGCGTCGTTCCCCCGGGCACCGGTATCTGTCACCAGGTGAACCTCGAGTACCTCGCGAAAGTCGTGTGGACCAAAACGGAAAACGGCCGAACCGTCGCCTATCCCGACACGCTGGTTGGCACCGACAGCCACACCACCAAGGTCAACGGGCTTGCGGTGCTCGGCTGGGGCGTCGGTGGCATCGAGGCCGAGGCGGCCATGCTCGGCCAGCCGATATCGATGCTGATCCCGGAAGTGGTGGGCTTCCGCCTGACGGGGGAACTGAAAGACGGCGTCACCGCCACCGACCTCGTCCTCACCGTCACCGAGATGCTGCGGCGCGCGAAGGTGGTCGGCAAGTTCGTGGAGTTCTTCGGCCCGGGCCTTGCCCACCTTCCGCTCGAAGACCGCGCCACCATCGCCAATATGGCGCCCGAATATGGCGCGACTTGCGGCTTCTTTCCCGTCGAT
>CAZLDA010000022.1:0-1782 GCA_964557875.1 uncultured Pseudomonadales bacterium
TCTTCGCGCGGCCCCCATCGGAGTTCGACGATGACCGGCAAACGCAGGCTCGGCGCACTGTTCTTCGATAAATTCGAATTGCTCGACATCTTCGGACCGTTGGAGATGTTCGGCGTCCTGCCCGACCTCTACGAAATCGTCACCGTGGCCGAGCGCAAACCTTCGATGGCTAGCACTCAAGGTCCTTCGGTGACGATCGATCGTACGTTTGCTGATTGCGGCCAGCTCGACGTGTTGCTGGTGCCCGGCGGCATCGGCACGCGCAGCGAGGTGAACAACCCGAGGCTGCTGCAGTTCATCAGAGATCAGCATCCGAAGCTGACGGTGCTCGCGTCGATCTGCACGGGCGCAGGTCTGCTCGCGCGAGCCGGTGTGCTCGACGGTCGCCGCGCCACTTCGAACAAGCGCGCGTTTCAGTGGGTGGTCGAACAAGGCGCGAAAACGACGTGGGTGCCGGAAGCGCGTTGGGTCGAAGACGGCAATGTGTTCACTTCGGGGGGAGTCGCGGCCGGAATGGACATGGCGCTGGCGATCATCGCGCGCCTGAATTCGGACGAAGTGGCGACGGGTGTGGCGCAACACACCGAGTACGAATGGCATCGCGACGCCGCGTGGGATCCGTTCGCGAAACTCAACAATCTCGTTTAGGGGCACGGGCAACATGAGCCAACTGCGCGACCAGATTCACGACAGTTATCGCGCGTGGGCGCCGTCGTCTGAACGGTTGATCGAGGAGGCGCGTCGTAGCTTCCCGGGCGGCGACACGCGCATGAGCGCGCACTTCGGACCGTATCCGTTGTTCATCGAGCGTGCGTCGGGATGCCGCATGCGAGATGCCGACGGTCACGAGATCGTCGACTTCATGAACAACTTCACCTCGCTGATGCTCGGGCACGCGAACCCGGCAGTGGTGGCGGCCGTTTCCGAGCAGATGCAACGCGGCTCTGCGTATGCGGCGCCCACGCGCAGTCAGGTCGCGCTGGCGGAGATCATCCGCTCGCGTGTGCCGTCGATCGAACAACTGCGGTTCACGAGCTCGGGCAGCGAAGCCACGCTGATGACGTTGCGCTGCGCGCGCGCGTCCACCGGCCGCCAGAAGATCATGAAGATGGAAGGTGGCTACCACGGCAGCTATGAACTCGCCGAAGTGAGCCTGGTGCCGCGGCCCGATCAATGCGGACCACTCGAAGCACCGAACTCAGTTCCGGTGGACGCGAGTATTCCCGATAGCGTGCTCGGCGACGTCGTGGTGTGTCCGTACAACGAGCCTGAACTGGCGCGCGCGTTGATTCGCAGGCACGCGCACGAAATCGCGGCGGTGATCGTGGAACCGGTGCTCGGCAGCATGGGTATGATTCCTGCCACGGTCGAATTCCTCCGCGCATTGCGCGAAGCGAGCGCCGAGAACGATGTGCTGCTGATATTCGACGAAGTGATCACGCTGCGGGTCGCCGACGGCGGCGCGCAGGCACTTTACGGCGTGAAGCCCGATCTGACGGCGATGGGCAAGATCATCGGCGGCGGCTTGCCGATCGGCGCATTCGGCGGCCGCGCCGACCTGATGCGGATGTTCCATCCCGATCAATCGGAACCGGTGATGCACGCGAGCACGTTCAGCGGCAATCCGATTTCGATGGCCGCGGGCGAAGCGTCGATGAGCCAGGTGAATCCACAACTGATCGCACAAATGAATGGGCTGGGTGAACGCCTGCGCAGCGGCTTCGACGACGCGTTCCGCCGCAACGGCATTCGCGGGCAGGCAACGGGACTCGGCTCGCTCGC
>CAZLDA010000022.1:1792-5219 GCA_964557875.1 uncultured Pseudomonadales bacterium
CACCTCACCGACGCGGACCTGTCGAGCCCGCGCGACGTCATCGCCGGGCTCGGCCGCTCCGGCCGCATCAATCAACTGCTGCATCTGTCGATGTTGATGCGCGGTGTGGCGAGTGCGAGTCGGCTGATGTACTGCACGTCGGCGCCGATGACTGTGGCCGAAGTCGACTTTGCCGTGGACGCGCTCGACGACGCGCTGCGAACACTGAAACCGGGTATCGAGCGCGAACGGAAGGAGTTGTTGTTGTGACCGATGCGATCAAGCTGATCTCGGGTACCTCGCACCCCGCGCTGGCCGCGGAGATCGCGCAGCACCTCGGCGTGCCGTTGTGCGAAACCGAGATCCATCGATTCGGCAACGAGAACATCCTGTTTCAGTGCAAGGAAAACGTCCGCGAATCGGATGTGTTCGTGATTCAGACATCGTGTCCGCCGGTGTCGGATCTGTTGATCGAATTGCTGATCATCATCGACGCGTTGAAGCACGCTTCGGCGCGCCGCATCACCGCGGTGCTGCCGTATCTACCGTATGCGCGTTCCGACAAGAAAGACCGGCCGCGCATATCGATCACGGCACGACTGGTGGCCGATCTGCTCGAAACCGCCGGCGCACATCGCGTGTTGACGATGAATCTGCACTCGCCGCAGGTGCAGGGCTTCTTTCGCATTCCGGTCGACCAGCTGAATGCAACACCGATCGTGTGCGATCACTTGCGCGCGACGACCCATCTCGGCGAAAGCGTTCTGGTGGCGAGCGACGTCGGAGAAGCGAAAGACCTCGGCGAGTACGCGAACCGGTTGAAGCTCCCGCTCGCCATCATCGACAAGCGGCGACGCGACGACACCGAAAATCCCGTCGCCGTTGGATTGATCGGCGATGTCAGAAATCGCGACGCGTTGATCATCGACGACGAGATTGCATCGGGCGGCACGATGATCGAGGCAGCGCGTTTTCTTCGGGCAAACGGCGCTCGACGGATCGAGGCCGCGGCAGTGCACCCGGTATTGTCCGGGCACGCCGTGGAACGTCTGCGCGACTCGCCGATCGAGCGGCTGATCGTCACCAACACGATACCGCTGCGTCCCGACGTGCCGCGCGACAAGGTCGAAGTGATCAGCGTTGCGCATCTGTTTGCCGATGCGATCCGCGCGATTCACAGCGGTGACAGCGTGTCGAAGCTGTTCGGCTGAAGCGGGTGGCGCCGTGCAGTTCACGCAACGATTGCACGAAGGCATCCGCAGCGGCGACATCACCATCAGCGTGCGCATCTGGAAGAGTCCCCGTGTGCGCGTCGGCAATCGTTACAAGCTGGGTGCCGGAATGATCCATGTCGATGCGTTGCGCGAGATCGAGCTCGACGACATCACGCCGCAGCTGGCGCGCCGATCGGGGTTCAACGGCGTGGTCGATCTGCTGAAGATCGCGAAACACGGTAAAGGCGAGAAGGTGTATCTCGTGGAGTTCCACTACCTGTCCGCGAAGGAAGCGTGACCGTGTTGGGCACGCATGATCTGTGGCTGTTCGTGTTGTCGGGCCTATTGCTGAACGTGTCGCCCGGTCCCGACACGTTCTACATCTTGAGCCGCACTACGAGCCAGGGTTGGCGCGCCGGGGCGGTTGCTGCGCTGGGTATCGGCAGCGGCTGTTTCGTGCACATCCTTGCTGCGGCGCTCGGTTTGTCGGCGTTGCTGGCAGCATCGGCAACGGCATTCACCGTGCTGAAGTGGGTGGGCGGCGCGTACCTGGTCTGGATGGGCATCGCGATGCTGCGCAACGCCGCGCAAAGGCTCGAGCCCGGCGAGGTGCCGCTGCAACGGTTGGGGCGCGTGTTCGCGCAGGGCTTTGCAACGAACGCGCTGAATCCGAAAGTCGCGCTGTTCTTCCTCGCGTTCTTGCCGCAGTTCATCGCGCCCGATGCGTCGAACAAGGCGCTCGCGTTCCTGTTTCTCGGCTGTGTATTCAACTTCAACGCAACGTTGTGGAATCTGTTCGTCGCGTGGTCGGCGTCGCGCATCGCCGGAAGCGTGAAGGACTCACGAACCATGCGTACGTGGATCAACCGTTCGATCGGCGGCGTGTTCATCTACCTTGGTGTGCGGCTGGCCACAGTGGCGCGTTGACGCGGATCGGATCGGTTCGCCGAGCGCATCCAGCGGCAGTATGCTTGCACCCTCTGACGAGGATCTGTCATGGCGGGCGTCGACGAAGTCATCAGGCAATGGGTTCAGAAAGTCGAAAAAACCGGCGAGCTGCGCAACACCCCCGGCTTCGGTCAACCGTTCGACTTCAAAGACGGCTTTCTGGAAACGCCGAGCGAGTTGCGGATGGCGTACAAGATTCTGAAGGACGCCGGCTACGTGCCTGCGGAAATCGAGATGATGCAGAAGCTTGCCGCGCTGCGTGAGCAACTCGACGCAACGAAAGGCGAGGTGGCCCAGCGGGAGCTGAAGACCAGGATCGCCGAGATGCAGCAGAAAGTGACCTTGATGCTCGAGGCAATGCGCGGCAAGCGGTGACGCCGTGACCCAAATGCCCGACCTGAGCGGAACCGTTTCGGTCGTTACCGGCGCCACACGCGGTGTCGGCAAGGGAGTTGCCAGGGCACTGGCCGATGCGGGTTCGCGCGTTTACGTCACCGGCCGTTCGGTGAGCGCGCAGACCGATCTTGCAACGCGTACCCACCACGCGGAGTCGATCGATGGCGTGTTACCGCTGCGGTGCGACCACACCGACGACGTCCAAACGGAATCGGCGCTCGATTTCGTAATCGCTCGTGAAGGGCGGCTCGATATTCTGGTGAACGCCGCGTGGGGCGGCTACGAACGCATGGTCGATGAGGGTCAATTCACCTGGTCCGTGCCGTTCTGGCAGCAACCGATGTGGCGTTGGGATGCGATGTTCGACGGTGGCGTGCGTGCGCTGTTCGCGTGCAGTCGAATTGCGGCGCGGCAGATGGTGGCGCAGCGCAGCGGTCTCATCGCGAACGTTTCGTTCTGGGCGGCACAGAAGTACCTCGGCAACGCGATCTACGGCGCCGCGAAGATTGCGACCGATCGACTGACGGCGGATATGGCGCGTGAATTGTCCGAGCACGGCGTCACCGTGGTTTCCGTCTATCCCGGTCTCGTGCGTACCGAGCTGGTGATGCAGTCTGCGGAATTTCTCGACCTGTCGAATTCGGAGTCGCCTGAATTCACCGGCCGGGCGATCGTGCACCTTTATGCAGACGGTGAGCGACATCGGCGCACGGGTGGTGTGGTCGTTGCGGCCGGGTACGCGCGCGAAGCCGGCTTCAGCGACATCGACGGGCGCCGACCCGAACCGCTCACTCTGGACTCCGCATGAGAGACGACGCGTGCCGACGCTGACGGTTCTCGCCATCTCGGGCAGCCTGCGAGCGCGCTCCACGAACACGGAGTTGTTGATC
>CAZLDA010000022.1:5229-15173 GCA_964557875.1 uncultured Pseudomonadales bacterium
GGGCTGGATCGGTTGCCGCATTTCAATCCCGATCTCGAACCGACCGAGCCGGAATACGTCATGGACCTGAAACGCCGGATTGCGCGCGCAGATGGCCTGATTATCTCCAGTCCCGAATACGCGCGCGGTGTACCCGGCTCGCTGAAGAACGCCCTCGATTGGCTCGTCAGCGGTTCCGAGTTCGTCGACAAACCGGTGGCGCTGTTGAGCGCGTCTTCGCGCTCGACGTATGCGTACGAAGCGTTGCGTACGACCCTGACGACCATGTCGGGGCGCTTCGTGACGGATGCTTCGATCACTGTTCCCTTGCTCGGAAGAAATCTAGACGCGAAGGCGATTGCCGCCGATCCCGAGTTGTCGCGCGTGCTGCGCTCCTCGCTCGATGTGTTTTGCCGTGCCATCGCCCAACGACCGACTGAAGGGGATGCTTGACGGTCAGTGTGCAAGTGCCACGCGCAGCCGTTCCTTCATCGCGGCGCGGTCCGATTCGCTTGCAACGATGTCGAACTGCCCGGTGAAGCGCTGAAGGCGAAGGTAGTCGATGAGGAAGTCGTAGACGGCATTGGCCGCGTTCTGATCGGCGTTGAACGCAGAGAACTGCGCGTCGACCAGATCGGTCACCGTCATCACGCCTCGTCCGTATGCTTCGGTGACCAGTTCGAGGTTGTTGTGCCCCGAAGTGGCGGCGCTGTTCGAGTAGCCGATCCGATCGAAACGGGCCTCGGTCGACAGAACCTGTTGCAATACGCCGGCCTGCAAGTCGACCACGAGCTGGTCGTAACGCAGCTGCTCCTGATCGAGTTCGGCTTGCGCGCGATCTCGCTCGGCCGTGCGCGCGCCGCCTTGATACAGCGGCAGGCGGGCTTCGAGGCCGACCGCCCAGTTTGTTTTGTCGGTAACACCGCCCGGTGCGCCCGGAAACAGTTTCGAGAAATCGACTTGTTCGGTGCCGTCGCCGCCGCGCCCAAGCTCCTGATCGACGCCGGCCTGTGCAGACAGTTCCGGTAGATAAAACGCGCGTTGCCGGCTGGTGAGTTGCCGGTTCTGCGCGTCGAGCCGTTGCTGCATCGCCTTGATTTCGGGCGCGCCGTGCAACGTTTCGTCGACGAAGTACTTGCGCAACAGTACGCGCGATCCGGGGCGTGCGAGCTCGGCCCGAATCTCCGGCGACGAGACCATGAAGTAAGCCGCATCGAGCGACGGCGTTTCGGTAGCGTACTGGCTGCCCAACGGTTCGTTCATGGTGCGATTCAACGTGATACGCGCCTGCTTTGCCGTTGCTTCGGAAGTGACGACGCTTGCTTGTGCATTGGCGCGTGCCGTTTCCCACCGATAGATTTCGGAACGTGTACCAACACCCAGTTCGAGGCGCGATGTCGCGCGTTGCAGGTTCGATTCAGTCACGGTGAGGTTCTTGCGGTCGACCTCGAGCAACGCTTCGGCGCGCAACAGATCGAGATACGCAACCGCTGTTGCCAGTATCGTGTCGAGCACGCGGGCTTCCTGGTCTTTCACTCGCGCCGCTTCGAGCATGCGTTGTATCTGATACGCAGCCAGCGCTTTGTCGGAGTAGACGGTCTGCCGCAGCGCGAGCGATGCGAACGACTGGTACTCCGGTGCCTGCCCGACGGCCGCGACTGCGCGATCGGTGTCGATGCGGCTGCCGCTCAGCGAAGATTCGATGTGAGGCAACAATTCGGAGCGCGCGATGCCGACATCGGCCGCGCCTATCACCACATCCTGCGCGCCGGCCAGCAGGTCGAAGTTCTGCACGAGTGCACGATCGATCGCCTGCAGCATCGTCAACAGATTCGACGCCGCGACTTCGGATTCGGCAGGCAATGTCGGTGATGCACCGTTCGCATACGCCGCGAGCGTCACGACGAACAGTGCTGCGAGGCGGCGCAGCGCCGAGGGAAGACAGTCGATCAAGGCAAACCGGCGCCGGGATACGGCGCGGAAACGACCTGAACACGACCATCGCGATTGCGGCGACACGCATCCGGATCGCTGCTTGACGCGGTGAGGATGAACAACGTGCGTCGGTCCGCGCCGCCCAGCATGCAGGCGAACGCGCCGTTTTCGAGACCGACCCGGTGCGTGATGCGGCCGCCTTCTTCGACCCGCACGCATTCGCGCGTGGTCGGCGAGGCAACCCAGATGCCGTTGGCTGCGTCGAGACAGATACCGTCCGGCACCGTGCCTTGCGGCAGTTGTGCCCACACGCGCCTGCCGCTCAACCCGCCATCCGGCGCAATGTCGAACGCGGTGAGGCGGCCCGCATAACTTTCGCCGACGACGAGCGTACGTCCGTTGGGCGTGATGACGGTACCGTTCGGAAACGCCATGTCGTCGGCGACGACGCGTGCGCTCCCGTCGGGATCCACGCGAATCAACTCCGCCGATTTGAACGCGCTGCGACTGCGCAGATCGAAGCCGAAGTTGCCGATGTACGCGCGGCCGAGCCGGTCTACCACCATGTCGTTGCAGTGGAAGCTCGCGAGCGCGGAGAGATCGGCGACGCTCGAGAGTCGTTTGCCGTCGTAGCGCAGCAAACGACGGTCCGTCATGGAGACCACCAGCAGGTCGCCGGAAGGCGTCCAGCCGAGCCCTGACGGCCAGTGATCGACCACCACGATCGTTTCAGGCTTGGCGTCTTCGCCGATTGCGAGCACGCGATGATCGTGCATGTCGGATAAGTACAAACGGCCCTCGTGCCAGCGCGGACCTTCGCCGAAACACAGTCCAGTCAACCACGTCGTCGCAGTCATCTCTCGAACTCGGGGCGTCGCAACAAGGCGTGCATCATGTAGCAACTCGGGTTCGATGCAAGAGGTGTTCTGCGGGCTTCAACCCGCGCCGTGAGCGGGTTGCGCAAATATTCGATTCAGTTCTTTTCATGTATGCTCGCGTCACCGCGGTGGGCGACCAGGGGATCAGGACATTGAGTTTGCTGAAGCGTCGTCACCTTGGGTGGCGCACTTCCGTCAATCTGGATTCAAGCAGTAACTCCGGCAGACGATACGCGGTTGATGAATAACGAGACCACAGGAGATGGACAATGAGTAATACGATTCGATTGGTCGCCGTGTCGATTCTGGCGATTTTGGTAGTGGGTTGCGGCGGCGGCAAAGATGCCAGCGCAACGAAGGCGAGCGAAGCAGCGAGCAAGGCGATGGACTCGGCAGCTGATGCAGCGGCGTCCGCGAAAGATGCCGCATCGGCGTCGGCTGATGCGATGGCCGAAGGCGCCAAGACGATGGGCGATGCAGCGTCGAACGCGATGGACTCCGCTGCCGACACCGCAGGCGACATGGCAGACGACGCGACCGCGACCGTCAACGATGCTATGGACGCAGCGTCCGATTCCGCATCCAGCGCAGCTGATTCCGCAAGCGAAGCCGCGCAGAGCGCGAAAGACGCTGCCGAAGCCGCGAAGAAAGGCTCCTAAGCGGCCTTCGTTCCGACTCTACGATCGATGTGATCCAGGCGGCGCGTCAGCGCCGCCGTTCCTTTCACCCATTTCCCCGGCGCTCTAATCGCCGCCTTCCCACCCGCGGATGAATCCCGGTAAGATCCGGCATCTTTCGGTCCGATGCCGGGCCGTTCCACCACGCAAACCATCGGGGGATTCGCAAATGAGAGACGTCGTCATCGTCGACAATGTCCGGACTGGACTCGCGAAGGCATTTCGCGGCAGCTTCAACCTGACGCGCTCTGACGACATGCTCGCGCACTGCATCGACGCGTTGCTCGATCGCAACCCCAACGTATCTCCCGACGAAGTCGAGGATGTGGTGGTCGGCAGCGCGAGCCACACCGGCGAACAGGATGGCAACATCGCGCGCCTCGCGGTCGTGCTGTCTCGCCTGCCGATCACGACGGCAGGTCTCTCCATCAACCGCTTCTGTTCATCCGGACTGCAGTCGATCGCGATTGCGGCGAACCAGATTGCGTCGGGCCAAACGCACGTAGCGATCGCGGGCGGCGTCGATTCGATCTCGATGCGGCAGCGCCAGGAAGCGGGCAAGTCGAAACCGAACAAGCGTCTCGTCGAAGAGAAGCCTGCAATCTTCATGGCGATGGGCAACACCGCAGAAGTCGTTGCACGGCGTTATCAGGTGACGCGTGAGATGCAGGACGAGTACGCGCTGCAGAGTCAGCAGCGATATGCGAAAGCAGTAGAGAAAGGTTACATCGCCGACGAAATCGTCCCGATGAAAGTCACGATGAATCAGGTCGACAAGAAGACCGGGGCGGAGAAACTGGTAGAAGTGACGGTCGACAAGGACGAATGCAATCGTCCCGACACCACGCTCGAAGGTCTTGCGAAGCTACCGCCTGCTTTCGAGGAAGACGGCTCCGTTACCGCGGGCAACGCATCGCAATTGTCCGACGGCGCATCGATGACGCTGATGATGAGCGCCGAGCGCGCCGCCCAACTCGGTCTCAAACCGATGGGAATTTTCCGCGGTTTCACCGTTGCTGGTTGCGAACCCGATGAAATGGGAATCGGCCCGGTGTTCTCCGTTCCGCGTCTGTTGAAGAACGCGGGTTTGAAGATGAAGGACATCGATTTGTGGGAACTGAATGAAGCGTTCGCTTCGCAGTGCCTCTACTGCCGCGATGCGCTCGGAATCGACAACGAGATCTACAACGTGAACGGCGGCAGCATCAGCATCGGCCATCCGTTCGGCATGACGGGTTCGCGACAGGTTGGCCTCGTGCTGCGCGAACTCAAGCGCCGCAACAAGAAGTACGGTGTGGTCACCATGTGTATCGGCGGCGGACAGGGCGCCACTGGACTGTTCGAGGCCGTATAACGAGTGCACTGGGGCGCCCTGGGCGCCCCGACTCCAGCAGCAAGACACGGTAACAAACTGTAACGATTTCGCTTTGCGCGGACATGCATCGGAAACTCAGATCGCAGACACTTGCACCGCTTGGTAATAAGCAGAACCGCGTGATTGCACGAGCGCTCCTAGTTACTGCATGCGTGAGTTTGGCCGGTTGGGTCAACGCCGCCACTCTTTATGCGGACAAATCCGACCGCGAGTTGACCGATCTGGCAGCGGGTTGGGAGTCGTTGTCGGAAGATCAGCGTCGCGCGTTGCTGACCGAGATCAAGGCGCGAATGCACACCAACTCCGGCAAGGTGCCGGTGTTGACCATCAAGACCGAACGTCGGTATGGCCGCATCGTGCGTCAGCCGGACGGTTCGCTGGTGCGCATCGAAACAACTGAGCACGTCGTGCGTTTTCAGGAGTTGCCCGAAGGTGCGGGCGATCGTCCATTCGGACTCGGCTTCGAACAACGCGTTGTGGCCGGTGGTGGGGCGAATTCCACTGACGCCGAAAAGGCTGGCCCCTCGCAGACCTCGCCGGCTTTGGCCCCTGCACAGCAGCCTCCGGTCATCAACGTCGGCACCGCGCGCGCGCGCCCATGACCACAGAGCGTGCCCGGCTACTCGTCGTCGACGACGACGCTGAGTTGCGGGAACTCGCGCAGGCCTACCTCAAGCAACAGGGATTCGACGTCGAGACTGTCGCCGACGGCGCGGAGATGGATGCGGCGCTCGCGTCTCACTCGTTCGATTTGATCATTCTCGACCTGATGCTGCCCGGCGAGGACGGCTTGTCGATCGCGAAGCGACTCAAGGGTCAACTGAACGTGCCGATCATTATCGTTTCCGCACAAGGCGAAGACGTGGATCGTATTGTCGGTCTCGAGATCGGTGCGGACGATTACATCGCGAAACCGTTCAACCCGCGCGAGTTGCTCGCGCGCATCCGTGCCGTGCTGCGGCGCGCGCAGAATCGTCCGGTTGCGGAACCGGAGACACTGACCCGTTTCGGCGCGTTCGAACTCGACCTGAACGCGCATCGGCTGACGCGGGACGGAAAGCCCGTGCCGCTCACGTCCGGCGAATTCGATCTGTTGGTGATTCTCGTTGCGCATCCCAACAAAGTGCTCGACCGCGATCGCCTGCTCGATCTTCTGACGGGAGCGGAACGATCTCCCTTCGACCGGTCGATCGACGTGCGGGTCACGCGTTTGCGCGGCAAGATCGAGCAGAATCCATCCGAACCGGTTTACATCAAGACAATTTGGGGCAAGGGATACATGTTCTGCCCTGAAGGTGCGTAGTCCCACCGGCGTCACCATGACGCGCGCAGCCTCTCTGCTCGTTCGAACCACGCTGGTACTGGCGGTGAGCGCCGTTGCGATCGCTGCCACTGCGATTCTCGCGTTGAACACGTTCGTGATTCGACCCATCGCGGAGCGCTCGGCCGATGACGAGGCCGCACTGCTCGTCCTGTCGGCTCAGACCTGGGTCGAACTCCCGCCCAACGCGCGACCGTACTTCGAACTCGAACTCGCACAGAACCACGATCTGATCATCTCGCCGCAGGCGCGAGACCTGCCCAAGGCCGATCTGGGCATGTCGTATCTCGACCTGTTGCAGACGAAGCTCGGCGAGCGGCTTGGCACCGATGTGAAGTTAATGCAGGGCGACGATCTGATCTGGGCGAACGTGCCGATGGGCGGCTACACGATGCAGATAGGTTTGTCCCCCAATCGCAAAGACATCCAGCCGCTCAATGTCGGTTTGATCATCGTGATCATGGGCGCCGCGATCGTATTCGGAACGTCGCTGCTGATCGTGCAGCGGATTGCGCGGCCGCTGGTGCGTGCGGCGCAACTCGCAGAAACGTTTCGCGGCGGCGAGCAATTCGTTCCGTTGCCGGAGAACGGACCGAGCGAACTCGTCACGTTGGCGCGCAGCTTCAACACGATGGCGCGGGAGATCTCCGCATTGCTGTCGAACCGCACGACGCTGCTCGCCGGCATCTCACACGACCTGCGCACTCCCCTGGCGAGAATGCGACTGGCACTAGAACTGCTGCCGAGCAATGTGGATCCGAAACTGATCGAGCGCTTTGATCGCAACCTGAGCGTCATGGACGGATTGATCGGCGATGCACTGCGCTTCGCGCGCGGTACCAGTGAGGTCGCGCAGGAAGTCGATCTGCACGCGTATCTCAACGAAATCGTTGCTGGAATCGACGACGCGGTTCAGGTGCAGTGGCGGGGCAACGGCGCGCAGAGACGACGTGTTGCGGTCGGCTCACTACGGCGGGTGCTGCAGAACCTGCTCGCCAACGCGCGGCAGCATGGCGCCGGCGTTCCCGAGGTGGTCGTCGATTCGGAGGAAACCGTCGAAATTCACGTGATCGATCGTGGACCCGGCATTCCCGCGGATAGCCGCGATGCGGTGTTTCAGCCTTTTTTCCGGCTCGATCGTTCGCGCAGCCAAAGCACGGGCGGCAGCGGACTCGGACTCGCGATCGTTCAGCAGTTGTGTCAGGCGCATGGCTGGCTTATCGAGATTCGAGGTCGAGACGGCGGCGGCACCGATGCGGTGCTGACGATCTGTCGGTGACTCCGGCGCGAGATGGCGTCATGAAACAAAATGTCACAAAACTCCAGGCCGGGGAAATTCGAGGGAAACAGCTATCGGAGAGACTGCGCTTGAAGTCGGGCGATGCAAATCAAACGGCTTCACCCCATGAGGCAATCTCTATCCCCTTGAGACCTTGTGCTCTTAGGTCCTACAAACCGCTGATCCCCTCCAGGCTCAGCGGTTTTTTTTCGCACGCCTGAGCAGCGCTGATCCGCAAGGCCGATCTACCAGGCGCCCTTCAAACGTTTCACCGTGTTCGACTTCGTTACCATTCAGACTTGACTGGGCTGCGGGCCGCGTGCTCGTTGGGCTGCGTGTTGCCGAATTATTTCGGTGCGGCTGTACAAGAAGTGGGCGTTCGCCTAACCTACGACTCCCGAAAAAATAATACAGCCTTAGTCCGTCTCGTTAGGGCTGATAACGGATACCCCCGATGAAAGAGAGGAGCACACCATAGTGAGCAGCCGCGTGAGGTTATTGTTGATTGCCGTCGTCGCTCTATTCGGCGCGGCGAATGTCTGGGCGTGGGACAAAGGCCCAGGTCCGGTGAAGGGTCAGTTCTACATCCATCCAATGATGACCTATTACGATCCGCCGGGAAAACTGGGTTACGACGATTCCTCGACCGGGCCGGGTATCGCGCTGGGTTGGTCGTTCCTCGACAACTGGGCGATGGAAGGTGAATACGACAATCACGAGCCCGATCTGAAAAATCCCCCGGGCGGTAGCGGGAACATCGAAAACTGGGCCGCCAACATTCTGTATCAGATGCCCGTGTCCAGATGGGCCACGCCCTTTGTCACGATTGGTGGCGGCCGCGGCCAGTACGATCGCGACAGCATCGGCAATACCAGCACGCAGAACCAGTACAACGTCGGCATCGGTACCTACCTCGGCACCAGCCAGCGTTTCGCGTTCCGCGCCGACGTCCGCGCCATCTATCTGAATGACGCCGAGAAGACGCAGCCCTGGGCCGGTGTTGGTTTCGTCATCAAGGTGGGTCGCATTGAAGAACCCGCGCCCCCACCGGTTGCCGCACCGCCGGCAGATTCCGATGGCGACGGCGTTCCCGACAGCACCGACGCCTGCCCGAATACGCCGCAGGGCGTAGTGGTCGACGCGCGCGGTTGCCCACTCGACAGCGACGGCGATGGTGTACCCGATTATCTCGACAAGTGCCCGAACACGCCGGCCGGTACGAAGGTCGATGCGCAAGGTTGCCCGATCCCGGTTGCAACAACGTTCGATCTGACGGTCGAGTTCGCGTTCAACTCCACGGAGATCAACGATCTGTCGTTCCGCGAGTTGCGCAGAGCGATGACGTTCATGCGCGAGAATCCGAAGATGAATGCGGAGGTGGAAGGCCACACCGACAACATCGGCAGTGCAGCGTTCAACATGGGCTTGTCCGAGCGCCGCGCCGACGCGGTGAAAGACGTGCTCGTCAAGTCGGGTATCGAAGCCAGCCGCATCACGACCGTTGGCTACGGTTTGACCCGTCCGATTGCACCGAACGACACGGAAGAGGGGCGTGCCAAGAACCGCCGCGTTTCCATCGTCGTAAAGTGATGCCGAAATAAGGCCCTGATAGGTCCCCGAATGGGTGGCCTAGAAACGCCGATGCGCCTCGATGGGCCTCGGCGTTTCGCTTTTCTGGAGCACCGATCCGAAGTGACGCCATGAAGGTTCTCGGGGTTGCGCTTCTCCTGCTGTTGCTGCTGGTGGTCGGCGTGTTCGTTTACGTCGGGTACAACACCAACTCGATCGTGAAGAACGCGATCGAAACCATCGGTACGCAATATCTCGGTGCGCCGGTGAGCGTTAAAGAAGTGGAGATCGCCCTTCAAGAAGGCCGGGGCACGGTGAAGGAGCTGGAGATCGGCAACCCACCTGGTTACGGGGGTGCGTATGCAATGCGTTTCGGCACGGTATCGGTCGAGATCGATCCGACACAGTCGACCCGTGAGCTCGTCGTTCTCAAGCGGATCACGATCGACGGCGCGCGCGCGGCAGCCATTGCGAATACGCCGCAAGAGACGAACTTCCGGGCGTTGTCTTCGAACATCCCGACCTCGGGCGGCGATTCGAAGGTGAAGCTGATCGTCGACAAGCTCGATCTGACGAACACGCAGGCGACGCTCTCGTCTCCGCTCCTGCCGCGTGCGTTCGAAGTTGACGTGCCCGACGTTCACCTAACGGACATTGGCCGATCGACTAACGGGGTGGACGCGGCAACCGTGGTCGCGCAGGTGCTGGAGCCGATCACGAAGGCGGTGACGCGAAAGATGACGGACGCCGCCAGAAAGAGACTAGGGGTCGATTCGAGTCAGTTCGAGTCTGAAGCGGCGCAACGGATGCGCGAGACGCTGAAGCGTCTCGGTCACCCCACGAACTGATATCGGCTGGAGTAGTAGCAGTGCCTGTATTTGACAATGTGCTGTATGAAGTCGCGGACGCACTCGCGCTCATCACGATCAAT
>CAZLDA010000023.1:0-14940 GCA_964557875.1 uncultured Pseudomonadales bacterium
AGATGCCCGCGGTCTTCACCGCCCGCGGCTGAACCACGCCCTTGCCGTCGACCAGAAAGGTCGGCTGATGAATCTGATCGTGTCGATGACGGGGCATACAGAATCGACGATCGAGTCGCTCGCCGAGCAGCGCAAAGATCTCTATCCGCAACGACTAACGATCCGCGACGGCGACGACACCACGCTGGTGCCCGTAGGCGACATCGAGTGGATCGACGCCGCGGGCGATTACATGTGCGTTCACGTAAAGAACAAGACGCACGTAATGCGCGTGACAATGAAACAACTGGAGGCACTGCTGGACCCCGCATTGTTCCTGCGCGTGCATCGCTCGACGTTGATCAACGCGCAACGCGTCGTCAGCCTTACGGCGCACGACAACGGCGAGTTCTTCATCACGCTGTCGCAGGGGGCGCGGCTGAAGGTTAGCCGCGGCTATCGCGACAAGGTTTCGCGCTTCCTTTAGCAGACACGCGACTACCGCCGCGCCGACGATCTCGGTTACGGTAGCAGGCCTGTACTGAACGCCTGGGGAATTGCGATGACCGATCTGATTCGATACGAAACGGACGGTGCCGTCGGCATCGTCACCATCAACCGACCCGACAAACGCAACGCGATGACTTACGCGATGCTGGGTGAATTTCTGGAACGCGTGGCCGAAGCCGGCGCTGACAAATCCACTCGGGCGCTGATCATCACTGGTGCGCCGGGCGCATTCTGCGCCGGCACCGATCTCGCCGACCTTGCGACTGTACCAGGCGCACAGCGTGGTTTACGCGGCGGCTCGGAAGACCGCGGTCGCTGGTGGCCCATCGTCGAGTGTCCGAAACCGGTGGTCGGCGCCATTGATGGCCCCGCGGTGGGGATGGGCGCCGAATTCAGCTCGCAATGCGACATTCGAGTCGCCTCCCCGAAGGCGCGCTTCGCGTGGAACTTCGTGCATCGCGGCCTGGTGCCCGATACCGGCGCGGGCAGCTGGCTGCTGCCAAGGCTGATCGGTACACAACGCGCACTGAAGCTGCTCTACACCGGCGACTTTCTGACCGCAGAAGAAGCGCTGCAGATCGGCTATGTCGATCAGGTGGTGCCGAGCGAGGATCTTGCCGGCGTCGCACTGGCACTGGCGCGCAAAATCGCCGAGGGATCACCGTTCTCGCAAAGCAGAATCAAGGCGATGGTGTACGAAGGACTCGGCGCGGAAGTGTCGGAACACATGCAGCGTCACACGAAGGCGCTGGCCGAGTGCTTCAAATCCAACGACCACAAAGAGGGTGTAGCGTCGTTCCTGGAGCGGCGTCCCGCACGATTCACGGGTACCTGAAACCATCTGCACTGCACAGAGTCGATCCGCCAACGACCCTATTCGGGGGCGGATCGACGAATCAGCTAGCCGAGGCCGCCGCCAAACACCGAACCCAGGCCGTAAGTCAGCGCCGACGCCGACGCGCCGATTCCGAGCATGCGTACGCCGCCGCGCAATGCTCGACGACCGGTGAAGAGGCTGATGGCTGCGCCGAGGCCGAACAATGCGGCACCGGTAAGAACGCCGGCGGCGACCAGACCACCGACGCCGATCAGGAACGGCAACAGCGGCACCAGCGCGCCCACGCCGAAGCACATGAAGGAAAATCCCGCTGCGCCCCATGCCGAGCCGAGGTCGTCGGGATTGAGTCCGAGCTCTTCGCGCGCGAGCACATCGAGTGCGTGTTTTGGATCGGCGAGCATCTTGTGCGCTACCGCGCGCGCCTCGTCGAGATTCATGCCGCGCGCCGCGTAGATCAGCGCGAGCTCTTCGGCTTCCTCCTCCGGGTACTCATCGAGTTCGTCGCGCTCGAGCGACATCTGGTGTTCATACAGTTCACGCTGCGAACGCACCGACACGAATTCACCCGAGGCCATCGACAGCGCGCCCGCAAGCAGCCCGGCCACGCCGGTGAGGAGAATGAGACGACTGTCGGACGTTGCTCCGGCGACGCCCATGATGAGACTCGCATTGGAGATCAGTCCGTCGTTTGCGCCGAACACCGCAGCGCGCAAATTGCCGCCGCCGACACCGCGGTGCGATTGACCGACCTCCTCGACTGTCGCCGGCATCGAGTGTCCGCCCGGATGCGCACCGGCATATGCCGACATACCGCGCACCTTCATACCGGCCAACACCTGACGAATCGGTTTTACACCGAAGCGACGCGCTAACCACGCGACTATTCGTGCGCGCATCGTGGGTGAGTACTCCGGCAACGCCGCGCCGTCCTGCGACATCTTTGCGGCCCATAACGTCGCCTGGTCGTCGGCTTCGCCGGCCAACGTTGTAAACAACTGTGACAACGTGGGACGCGATTCGACTTCGGCGAGCACGCGATACAACCATGCCGATTGCTTTTCCTCGTACCAGCTCGACGCGGCCGCTTCGTCTGTGTGTCTAACCATTTCGATTCAGGCGCACCGTTTTTTCCGACGAGGATCGGCATGGTAACAGCATGCCGTCGTTGAACGGTCGGAACGCAACGGTTAGGCTCGCGGTCGCTTGCTTAAATCCCGCGAATTTCCTGCGCAAAACCACGTCCGGAGACGTCGGCATGTTGCTTTGCCCCGCACTTTCGCGGCGAACTCTCGCCGCACTCGCACCTATTCTCATCGCGATAGTTCAGCCGCTTGCCGCACACGCCGATGACCTGTGCAAGCAGCCGCCTACCGACAGGCCGCGCATCGGACTCGTGCTGGGTGGCGGCGGCGCGCGCGGCATCGCGCACGTGGGTGTGATTCGGGTACTCGAAGAGTTGCGGATTCCCATCGACTACGTGGCCGGCACCAGCATGGGTTCTATCGTGGGTGGCCTGTACGCAACCGGAATGACGTCAGACCAACTCGAAGACGTGATACGGAAGCTGAACTGGTCGGACATCTTTGCGGACAACACGATCCGCGCCGAGCGGCCATATCGTCGCAAGCGCGACGACGACCTCGCGCTGTTCGGGCCGAAGTTCGGCGTGGGACCGAAGTCGTCCTTGTTGCCGCGCGGCGCAATCAGCGGCCAGAAGATCCAGTTCTTCTTGCAGACGGCGACGAGCGATCGTGTTCAGTCGAAGAACTTCGATGAATTGCCGGTTCCGTTCCGCGCGATTGCTGCGGACATCGTCACCGGCAGGCCGGTGGTGATTTCGCACGGCGACCTCGCTACCGCGATGCGCGCCAGCATGTCGATACCGGGCTTGTTCTCACCGATCGACTTTCAGGGTCATCTGTTGGTGGACGGCGGCATCGTCAACAACCTGCCGGTGAACGTAGTGCAGGGCATGGGCGCCGACATTCTGATTGCCGTCGATGTCGGAATGCCGCTGTATACGCGCGAAGAGCTGACCGATTTCGTTTCGATTACGAGCCAGTTGAGCGGAATCATGGTCGTAAACAACACCGAGCGGCAGGCGGCGCTGCTGACGCCGCAGGATGTGCTGATCGTTCCGAACCTCGGCAACGAAATAAGCTCTGTCGATTTCGGCAAAGCCGATCTCTCGATTCCTCTCGGTTACGAAGCAGCCAACGCGCTGCGCGACAGATTGGCGCCGTTGGGGGTTTCGGAACAGGAGTACAGCGTGTATCGGGCACAGATGGCGAGCTGCGTCACCGGTCGGCCGAGCATTCAATTCGTTCGCTTGAACAATCGTTCGAGGTTCTCCGACGCGGTGATCTACGCCCGCTTGCACGTAGACATCGGAAAACCACTGGACGAAGCGCGTCTCGAAAAGGACATTCAGCAGATCTATGCGCTCGGCTTCCTCGATCGCGCTACATACGAAGTCGTGAAGGAGGACGGACAGTACGGCCTGCTCGTTACGGTGAAACAGGACGAACGTGGTACGTCATTCGTGGAAACGGGCGTCGACTTCACCGGTGTAAGTGACTCCTCGGCGATCGACGTCCGTCTGGCGTTTCTGAAGACCAATATCGACGATCGCGGTAGCGAGTTTCGCGCCATGGTCCAGCTCGGCCAGAACCAGGGCATTCTCACCGAGTTGTACAAACCGCTCGGCGACGAGCTGAAGTGGATCGTGGTTCCGAAGCTGTTTGCCGAACGTCAGAACCTGACCGAGTTCAATCCGCAAGGGGACAAGCTCGGGCAGATCGATGTGGAGAAATGGGGTGGCTCGTTCCAGATGGGGCGCGAGTTCTGGCGTCACGCCGCTCTGTTCGCCGGCATCCGGAGCTATGCCGGCTCCACACAAGTTCGCGTTGGCGATCCGACGGTTCCGAAGGGCGCGTTCGACGGCGGAGAGTGGTTTCTCGACGGTTCGTGGGACCGCATCGACAACAGGTACTTCCCGTCGCGTGGCACGTACGCGGACTTCGAGTATCTCTGGTCGCGCACTGCACTGGGCGCCGACAGCAATTTCGCGCAGTTTCGCGGCTCGCTGTTCACTGCGAAGACGTGGGGGTTGCACACGTTCCTGCTGGGCGGACGACTCGGCCTCACCCGCGAAGGTGACGCGCCGATTCAGAACATCTATCTGGCCGGGGGTATCTTTCGCTTATCTGGATTCGAACCGAATGAGCTGAGCGGACAGAACTTCGGCATGGCCTTGCTCGGCTATCGCTACAAACTGTTCGCCACCGGTTGGTTGCCACCGTATGTGGGCATGACACTGGAATACGGCAACACCGTGGAGCATGCCGACGACCTTCTCGACGAAGGTCTCGTCAATGCGAGTGCCTATATGGGTTTCAACTCACCCGTTGGGCCGTTGTACGTGGGATACGGCTTCGCGCAAGGCGGACACCGCGCCTACTTCCTGCGGATAGGCAACATCCTGGGCAGTTCGACGATCGGCGACTAGCCGCACCGGCTACTGCGCCGGCTGTTCGCCTGCGACCGGGATCTTCGAAACCAACAACACCGCTTCGGCGGTGTTGATCCTCTCGTCGAGCAGAAACACACGCGCCACTTTGGTTTCGGGCAGGAACTTGCGGAACTTCTTCAGATAATCGCGTTTCACCTTGACGATGGCTTCATCGGCGGAGAGAAAACTCTCGACCATCGACTTCGCCTGATCACCCGTCATGGTGCGAAAAGTCTCTGCATATTCGACAACGACCTTCGCGCGCTGGTCCTGCAGCTTCTGTATGTCGCGACGGTAATCGCGAAACAGCGGCCAGAATCCGTCGCCCTCGTCCTTGCCGAGAGGAATGTTCGCGAGCAGATAGTTTTTGCGTTGAGCTTCGCTGAATCCGGCTGGCGGCGCGGCAGGTGCGGCCGGTGCGTCTGCTTGCTCCGGCGTCGCCGCTTCTTCCGGGTCTTCGGCGTGCGAGACGGCGCTCCACAACATCGAACACATGATCAAAACGCGGAAGAGCTGCAACGGCGTCGTCTGCATCAGGGGATTCTCGAGTCAGAGTCGCGAGCATCATAGACAAACGCCAAACCTCAACCAAACGACCGACGGCGCGCTAGAATCCGGCCAAATGACAAGGCGGGGGGAGATCGCGCAATGCGGGTCGTCATGTTTGCTGTCGCAATGCTCGCGTGCATTGTCGTCGGCGGCTGCACGAGCAAATCGAGTGGCGCGCCGGAACTCGAATCGAATCTGACTTACGACGGATTGGCGAAGGTCAAAAACAGCAAGGCAAGGGCCGCGTGGATGCGCCCTGGCTTCTCGCTTGCCGGATACACGAAGATCATGCTGATTGGCGCGGGCATCGAGTATCGACCCGTGAAGCCGGTACCGCGCGCTGCAGCCTCGACAACTTCGCAATTCCCCCTTTCGGACGAACAGAAGCAGCGCCTTCGTTCAGTCGTCAGCGAGGCATTCAGAACCGAGCTGGCGCAGTCACAGAAATTCCAGATCGTCGATCAACCCGGCCCCGACACGCTGATGATCTGGGGCGGCTTGATGGATGTAGTATCCAGCGTGCCGCCTGACTCCGTTGGCCGAAGCAACATCTATCTTTCTTCGGTCGGAGAAGCGACGCTGGTTATCGAGATACGCGATTCCGAGAGCAACGCCGTTCTGGTGCGGATCATCGACCGAAAAGCGGCTCAGAATGTCGGTGTCGCGCAACGTTCGACATCCGTGACGAACTGGTCGGAGGTGCAGCAACTTGCGCGTACATGGGCGACGCAACTGCGCAGCGCTCTCGACGACGCGACAACGTGGGACCAATAGTGCGAACAGCATTTCGAACAGCGAGGGCAACATGATCTACGACAGCATTCTCGACACCATCGGCAACACCCCCATCGTGCGGCTGCACCGCACCGGTCCCGATCATGTATCGATCTACGTCAAGATCGAATCGTTCAACCCGATGGCATCGGTAAAGGACCGCCTTGCCTACGCGATCATCAAAGATGCGCGCGACTCGGGCGCGTTGAAGCCGGGTCAAACCGTCGTTGAAGCCACATCGGGAAACACCGGCATTGCACTCGCAATGGTGTGTGCCGTGTACGGGCATCCGTTCGTGGCCACGATGGTCGAGACATTTTCGGTCGAACGTCGTCGCCTGATGCGCGCACTCGGCGCGAAGGTAATTCTGACGCCGGCTGCGGAACGCGGCAGCGGCATGGTGCGACGCGCGGAAGAGTTGTCGAAGAAGCACGGTTGGTTCCTGGCGCGACAGTTCGAGAATCCAGCGAACCCGGCCTATCACCGCAACACCACCGCTCCTGAAATCCTTCGAGATTTTGCGGGCAAGCGCCTCGACTACTGGGTTACCGGATGGGGCACAGGCGGCACACTCACGGGTGTTGGTGAAGTGCTCAAGGTGGCGCGGCCCAACGTGAAGGTCGTAGTGGTGGAACCGGCCGGTGCCGCGATGCTGAGCGGTAAAGAATGGAAGCCGCACAAGATTCAGGGATGGACGCCGGATTTCATTCCCGGCGTGCTGAACAGAAAAGTGGCCGACGAATTCGTTTCGGTCGAGGACCTGGTTGCACGCGACACGGCGCTGCACCTTGCACAGAAGGAAGGCATCTTCGTCGGCATTTCTGCGGGGGCAACGCTTGCAGGTGCGCTCGACGTGGCAAAACGCGCCCCGAAAGGCAGCGTCATGCTGGTGATGCTTCCGGACACCGGCGAACGTTATCTCTCGACCATTCTGTTCGAAGGGATACCTGAAGGCTCAGACGACGACTGGCTCGCGAGCCTCGGCTGAGCCGTCAGGGAGAGCTCGGCGGGCGCACAAAAAGTCGATGAAACCCTCGAAAAGCGCCTGATTTTGCTCGCCGTGCAAGCGTAACGACGGGGCATTTGTGAACCAGGTACGTTTGAGGGGTGCCTCGCTCATCTATGTTCGTTGCGTTGAAATCACGCTGCGGGCGCCGCGATGGCGACTCACTCACGATTCGGCTGCCTCGTCCTGCTTTTGTACCTTCTGCTCACCGGCTGCGCCACTCATCCTCCGACCGCGTGCGTCGGCGATCCGGAAACGCTCGGCTATCACGACGGCACGCTCGGTCAACGTTTGTGTGCCAACTCACGCGGTGATGCCGGGGTTGCCTACGAATCAGGTTGGAACGAGGGCATTCGACGCTTCTGCACCGAGGAACACGGTTACCAACAAGGTCGTCAGGGTGCGACGATGTCGAACATCTGCCCGGACACCGCGGCGGCAGAGTACCTCGACGGATATCAGTCCGGCTATACCATCTACATGACGCAGCTCGAAGTCGACGCGATGGAGCGTTCGATCGAAGCGAAGTCCTACGAGTTGCAACGTGTGTGGTCCGCGCTCGACTCCATAATGAACAACCTGGAACAATCCGACGTCGATGCTGCCTCTCGCGCGCTTTGGCTGGAGGCATCACACGCATTGGTGGCGCAGCAGACGCAGTTGAATGGCGAGATCGACGGGCTCGAGTCGGAAGTCAACGCGCGCAAAGCGGAACTGGCGCAAACGCGTCACGCCATCGCGATCAGCTACTGATCTCGCGTTCGCTCATCTGAGAAGATCGGATAGTCGAGCGGCACATCCCACATCACCTGGGCGACGCTGCCGAAGCGCTGTTCATTCGTGAAGCCATGGTGGCGCAGGACTTCCATGTCTCTGACCAGCCGTTCGAGGGGACCTTCCTTGTAGATCACGCTCGATCCGGCGGCGTCCGCGACGAGTCGCACTACCTCTGCACAAGCCTGCACCGCGTGGGTTCCCGCGAGATACAGCGCCGCGCGCGCGTTCCTGTCTGGAGTTTCATTGCGTAGCGCGCATTGCCACGCGTCGTTCAGCGCGCTGTGGAAGTAGCCGTGTGCCGCTCGATAGATTCCGAGCGCGCGCCCGAACTTGATCTGCGCGAGCGAACGCAGCTTCAACTTCGAGTCTCCTGCGTAAGGCGTCTTTTGATGCGCAAGCTCTGTCAGCGCTTCGAGCGCCAACTCCGCTACCGCGAAAGCGACGGGCACGTAGGTGGCGAACACGATTCGGTGCGAACAGCGGTAAAGCGGACCGCCATAGTACTCGTTGCGCGGAGCATTCATACCCACGCTGACGATGCAACGCTTAGTCGGCACAAACGTAGAGATGCGGATATCGTGACTGCCTGTTCCGCGCATCCCCAATGCAGACCAGTTAGGGACGATCTCACACTCCGCAATCGGCACAACAACCGCGATCGATTCATCGGTTCCCGAATCCAAACAGACAGCCGGCGTCAGAAACCAGCTAGCGAACCGACAACCACTTGCGAACGATGTCTGTCCTTCGACGTTAAAACCGCCATCAACCCGGCGCGCCTTCATCGGTTTGTTAGAGCTGGCTGCGACTATGGTGTGCGAGTTGTTGCCCCACAGTTCTTCAACGAGCGCCTTTGGCCAGGTTGCCGCCGACAGCCGAGCGGCGTTGGCAACCATCAAAAACCAACCAGCGGAACTGTCGAGCCGCGCGACCGCCTGAACCACTTGCGCGGCCGATACCGGATCGACCTCCAACCCCCCTAGCGACTGCGGCAAGAACAGGCTCACGAACTCGGCGCGTTTCAGCGCCTCGACGACCGGCAAGCACAGATCGCCGGTCCGTTCCGCCTCGTCTCGATGGGCGACAATCGTCGGCGCAATTTCCTTCAGCCGCGCTAACAGTTCTGCAACATCGGTCGACGATTGCGGCATGAGGACCTCGTTCGGTACTCGGAAGATGTGTGCCTGATACGTGGCGCACATTACCTTCGGGTCGGGTCATCTACCATCATAAGAGATCTGAAGCACACGGACGTCGCGTGCCCGCCCAGTACCACATCAACCAAGAAGACGAGTTCGTTGCCATTCAACTCGAAGGCGACGTGGATCTCGTGGAAGTGTACGAGCTCTGTCAGTCGCTACTGAGCGACCCTGCATTCAATCCGCGGTTGCCGCAGCTCGCCGATGTACGCAATGTGAATCTGAAGATGACGCCGGGTGCGATACGGCCGTTCCTCAATTACGTGTCGACAAAGTACCGGCCTCGGGTGGCCGGGAGAATCGCCGTAGTGCTCGACGGATCGATGGACGACGACTTCTGTGCTGGTGTGTTCCGGTTCGTCTGCAATCTGCAGGAAACGGAAGTCTTCGACGATTACGCGCTGGCCATCAAATGGCTGCTGCGCGAAGGCTGGATTCAGCCGGCATCATCGAAGCCACAGGATGCCGGCGGAAATCACGCTGACGAACATCCAAAACAAATACGGGCTTGAATAGGCAACCAAGCGGGCGAACAGCTCGTTGTGGCCATTCTGGTTGTGGCCATTCATGGACATCTCCCTCATGAGGCACGTCCAGTCTTGTAGCCTGTGACCTGGTTCTCAGCAGTGGTGTGACACGCCTTTCTTGTGCGTCGTTTGTAACATTGCCGAAGTCTTTCGCGGACGCTATCGAGCTCGATCCCGCACCCAAAAGTGAAGGGACAATGGAACCGAAATCGTTAACGCGTTGATGTTGAGACGCTTTTCCCTGGACGGTATCGAACCTCCGAGAATCGCCCTTTTAATCGCCTAACCATGCCGCTATTCTAAACGTCCTCACCAGCCGATGCTGTATGTTTATACAGTGTTATTCTCCTCGGCAGGGCGAACGCACGGCGTACGGCGCGGCTGGTGAGGGCTCCCCCGAATCCCTCTTTTCTCCGGTCCGTTCTTTTCTTACGGACCTATGTTGCTCATTACGACGCATCCGCTCGCGCCGAACATTCCGCCTACACCCAGGCACAACGAGATCTCCGCTCCAGGAACTTGCGCCGGTGCGACGCCTCGCAGCTGGCGCACGCTCTCCTGCAAGGCGTACATGCCATACATCCCCGAGTGCATGTACGAAAGACCGCCACCATTCGTGTTGAGGGGCAGCTTGCCGCCAGGACGCGTGTTGCCTTCCCAGATGAAGCTCGCAGCTTCGCCGCGCTGACAGAATCCGAGATCCTCGAGACCATAGATCGGCAGATGCGCGAACGCGTCGTAGATCATCATGTGGTGAACGTCGTCGTGGCTGATGCCGGCTGACTTCATCGCACGTTGACCCGCAACTCTGAATGCGCGCGAGCTCGTGAGGTCTTCCATCTGGCTGACCATCGGTGTCTCTACGCTCTCTCCGGTGCCGATCACGTACACCGGCTTCTGTGGAAAGTCTGCCGCGCGGTCGCCGGACACGAGAATCAGCGCGCCGCCGCCGTCGGTAACGAGGCAACACTCGAGCAGGTGGAACGGGTACGCGATCATGCGCGACTTCAACACGTCCTCGACGGTGATGAGATCTCGGAAGCTCGCACGAGGATTCTTCGACGCCCACTCGCGCTGCACCACCGCAACCATCGCGAGTTGCTCGTGCGTCATACCGAAGTCCTTCATGTAACGCAGCACCGGCAATGTGAACATCGTCGGTGGACCGACCACGCCATACGGCGACTCGAACTGACCGGCGAGAGTCGAACTGCCGCCACCGCCGCGGAAGTTGCCGGCACCGATGCGCGAACGACCGCTCTCACCGTGGGTGATCAAAACCGTTTCGCACAATCCCTGCTGAATGGCCGCGATCGCGTGACGCACGTGGATCATGAACGAACATCCACCCACCTGCGTGCCATCTACCCATTCCGGCGTGATGCCAAGGTAGTGCGCGATCCCCGTCGGCGATTCGCCCGCCGTTGCTACACCATCTATATCTGCAGCTGTAAGCCCCGCGTCGGCCAATGCGTTGAGCGCCGCATCGGCATGCAGTTGAATCTGACTCATCGTGGGGACTACGCCGAGTTCGGTTGTCTCGGCGGCACCGACAATAGCGACGGAACTCATCGCGCACCGCCGACCGGCGTGAACAACGGCAACGCAATGTCGTCGGAGACATTCTCGAACGTAACAGCAAGCGGCATATCGAGTTGCAACGCTTCGGGCGTCTGATCGCAACCGACGATGTTGCTCATCATTCGAGGACCTTCGTCGAGCTCAACGATCGCGATTGCGTAAGGAGTGTCCCATGCAGGGTGCGGTCGCTGATTGATGACGTAACTCAACAACCGTCCGCGTCCGCTGGCCTTGAACACACGTACCGAACGCGAGCTGCACGATGGACAGAACGGACGCGGTGGGAAGTAGACGTGTTCGCAATCCGTGCATCGCTGCAAGCGCAACTCTCCCGACTTGGTGCCGTCCCAAAAGTGCTGCGTCTCCGGCGTCGGCCGCGGCAGCGGTCGGCTTTCCTTCGTCATCGTGTTCGCTCCGTCAGATGGCGCGCGATTGTCTCAAAGCGTTTCCGAGACGCGCAAGGCAACCGACCTATTCACGCAGACGCAATCGGCGGCAATGCGCTCCACCAATCAAACGCTTCGTCTGCCACTGCGAGGAACTCGGGATTCAACAACGATTCCTTCGTGTTGTATCGCAGTGGCTCGTGATCGAACGTCATCACTCCACCACCCGCCGCTTCGAGCACCGCATGCGCCGCGGCGATATCCCACTCCGAAGTGGGACCGAGACGCGGGTAAAGATCCGCGCGACCTTCGGCGAGGATGCACAACTTCAGTGAGCTACCGACCGGCGTGCGATTCACCGAATTGAATCGTTCACCGAGTCCGTCGATGAATGCTTCGAGTCGTTCGCCGCCGTGACTGCGACTCGCAACCACCACGAGCTCTCGTTCGCGATCCATCCGTCGCGTGTGCATCGCGGCAACGCCGCGTTGGTCGCGCCGCTGCGCGCGTCGCTCGGCAACGTCGCCGGTGTACACGATGTTCTGCGCCGGAACACCGACGACACCAAGGGTTGCGCGATGCCCGTCGATCAACGCGATGTTCACCGTGAATTCGCCGTTGCGATTGACGAATTCCTTCGTGCCGTCGAGCGGATCGACCAACCAGTACCGACTCCAGCCTTTGCGCGTCGTGAAATCGGGCAGATTCGATTCCTCCGACAACACCGGGATATCAGGCGTCAGCCGATCGAGTGCGTCGCGAATCGCGCGATGTGACGCGAGATCGGCCTGGGTGAGCGGCGAAGCGTCGTCTTTCGTAACTACGTCGAAGTCCGACGCGTAGATCTTCATGATCTCGCGACCGGCGTCTTTGACGATTTCGACGAGCGCATCGACCAGTTGCTGGCGGTCCTTGAAATCGGGCATGAGTTTCTCGTGTGGCAACCGCGCCATCGGCGTCGGATCGAAGCGCGTTAGTATAAGGACATGTCAGCACTCAAATGGAACGACATCGACACCGTGTTGCTCGACATGGACGGCACGCTGCTCGATCTCAACTACGACAACGTGCTGTGGAACGAGCGTCTGCCGGAGCGATACGCGAACCATCACGGCTTAACGGCGCACGCTGCACGCGCGACGCTCGAACGCCATTTCGTCGAGACGCGCCATACGATCGAGCACTACTGCCTCGACTACTGGGCTCGTTTCACGCAACTCGACATGCTGGAGTTGCATCGCGAACTGACGCACCTCATCCGTTATCGACCGCACGCCGAAGCGTTCCTCGATCGCCTTAAAGCCACAGGACGACGCGCAGTGTTGGTTACGAACGCGCATCGCGATGGCTTCGACATCAAGGACGAGCTCACCGGACTTACAGGGCGCCTCGACCACGTGGTTTCTTCGCACGACTTTCGCGCACCGAAGGAATCTGCGGAGTTCTGGATCCGCCTCAATGAGGCACTGCCTTTCGATGCTTCACGTTCGGTGTTGATCGACGACAACGCCGCAGTGTTGTCCGCGGCCGAACGGCACGGCGTATCGCAACTCATCACCGTAAGCCAACCAGATTCCGTCCGGCCGCCGCGCCGCGACCTCGCGCACGTTTCGTTCAACCACTTCGACGAAATCATGCCGTGAGCGATTCGCCAAACGATCCCGAGAAGGTGCGGCTCGATCGCTGGTTGTGGGCCGCGCGTTTCTACAAGACCCGTTCAGCGGCGAAAGCCGCGATTGATGGCGGTCGCGTTCACTGCGGCGGACAACGCGCGAAACCGTCGAAGGAGGTGAGCGTGGGTATGGAACTCGAGATCAGTCGCGGAATCACCGACTTCACCGTCGTCATCACGGCGCTTGCGCAGCGTCGCGGTAGCGCGAGCGAGGCGGAGCAGCTCTATCGCGAAACCGACGAAAGCGCTAAACGACGCGCTGAAATCGCGCAGCAACGTCGTTTGAGAGGTATACCGAGCGCTCCGCAGATGCGGCCCGATCGCCGCGATCGCCGTGAACTGATGCGGTTGAAGCAATCGACTTCAGAGGAAGACGAATTTTGAATTCCGACCAGATCCGCTCGTTCACATTCGACGATGCGCCGATTCGCGGTCGCGTGGTGCGCTTGACCCATGCGTGGCAGGCCATTCGCTCGCGAAGCAACTACGACGCCGCTGCGGAACATCTGCTCGGCGAGATGGTGGCAATCGTTGCGATGCTCGCGCGGGGCATCAAGCTCGACGGCAGTGTGATGCTGCAGATCCGCGGCAACGGATCGGTCAGAACGGCGATGGCCGAGTGTGTCGACCAAACCACGCTGCGCGCCATTCTGCGCTCGGGCGACGGTGATGCCACGGAGCGCGCTCGCGTCGGCGGCGCGGGGCAACTCGCGATCACGCTCAAGCCACATCGCGGCCAGATGTATCAGGGCATCGTGCCGCTCGAAGCCGACTCTGTGTCGCGCGCGGTTGAGACGTACTTCGATACATCCGAACAACTCCCAACACGCATCTGGGCAACCGCGAGCACGCACGCCGCCGTGGGATTGATGCTGCAGCGCATGCCGGATCCGCAGCGCGCGCGGCCGCCAGAGCTCGAAGAGATCGCAGAAACCTGGCGTCGCATTCAGATGCTCGCCGACACGGTGACCGATCGCGAATTGTTGACGTTGCCCGCTGAGCGTCTGCTGATCCGGCTGTTCAACGAAGAAGCCGTGCGGTTGCAATCGCCGTCGAATCTCGAGTTCGGCTGCTCGTGTTCGCGCGAACGCACGGCGAACACGCTGCGAATCCTCGGCCGCGCGGAAGTGGACGACATCCTCGCGCAAGAAGGTCGGATAGAGGTGACTTGCGAGTTTTGCGGTGCTAACTATCGCTACGATCCAATCGACGCACGGCTGCTGTTCGAGCCGCTTGCGACGGGCTTTCCAAGCTCGCCGCAATAACGCGTCACCCTCGCACAACCGCGTTACAACCCCAATCGCCTGCCTCGGGGGCCTTTGGCATAATACGCGCCCCCGCACCTCCCACCTGTATCAGCGAGCAAATGATCCGCCATGGCATTAGATATCGATACCACGCGCCGCAAGAACGTCTACACCGAGCTGTCGGCAGCAGAACTCGCCGAGCTCGCGTTAGTGCGGGGTGAAGGGCAGTTCGCTTCAAACGGCGCCATCGTCGTGAAAACCGGCAAGCGCACCGGTCGATCGCCGAAGGACCGCTTCATCGTGAAAGATCGAACCACCGAAGAGACCGTCGACTGGGGCGCGGTAAACCAGCCGGTGGCACCGGAAGTCTTCAACGCACTGTGG
>CAZLDA010000024.1:0-14859 GCA_964557875.1 uncultured Pseudomonadales bacterium
ATGAAGAACGCACTACTCGCGATCACGCTCACCGGCTTGCTGGGATGCACAGCGGCGAAGCCAGCAGGCGAGCCAGCCCCGGAGAAGCTCGAGCTGAAAGATGGATCGGCGCTGGACCTGCATCCGGATGGTACAGCGCGGATGGTCGACCCACACGGCAAACGGATCGAAATGCGTGACGGCGTCGAAATGCAGCTCGCGGATGGCCGAACGATCATGATGAAGAACAAAAAGGTGTGGGTGAGCTATGGGCCGCGAGGCGGCCTCTATCACAAGATCGATTGAACGCACCTGCAGAGGAGTCACGAAGCCAAGTTCTGGCAGAGCGCGTGATACCAGACCCGAACACCAACAACGAGACCCCGGCTTCACTGACGTTGTTGCTCTGGTCAACTGCAATGTCAGCGGTATCTCCCCAGGTGACTCCGATGTTGGGAGCCAATGCGCCGCACGATCTCATAGCGCAGCGAATCATGCGACGCGCACTGCAGATCGCGTCGTTCGTGAGTCCTCTGTGGAAATGCCTGGAAGTGAGCGCGTTGCGGTCTTGAAGGGCGCGGGTTTGCGCCAAACGCTCACGCCGGCGCTTTTGTCGCGGGCTTTTACGTTGAGTGTGCGTGTGTTCCGCCGTAAGCGGCATTGGTCTGATTTCACGCGAGAGGGAGAATTACGGTGACGACTGCTGAAGACGACCTGTGGAAATTCACCCGGGAATCTCGGATAGCCTACTTTTCGATGGAAATCGCATTGCGGCCGGAGATACACACCTACAGCGGCGGATTGGGTATGTTGGCCGGAGACACTGTGCGATCTGCAGCGGACTTGAGGGTTCCGCTGGTCGCCGTCACGTTGATGAGTCGCGCCGGCTATTTTCGCCAACAGCTCAATTCGGGCGGGCGACAGCAGGAGGAGGCCGACCCCTGGGAACAGGAACGATTCGCACAGTTGCTCGACGCCACCATCGCAATTCGCATCGGCGGCCGGTCAGTCTCAGTCGCCGCATGGTTGTATGTGCATGCATGTCCGCACGGTAGTTCGGTGCCCGTGTTGTTGCTCGATACCGATCTTCCTCAAAACGCGAAAGAGGATCGGGAGATCACGCATTTTCTGTACGGTGGTGACGACCGTTACCGATTGAAGCAGGAAGCGGTGCTCGGAATTGGCGGTGCGCGTTTATTGAGGGCGCTCGGTTTTCAAGTGCGTCAGTACCATCTCAACGAAGGTCACTCCGCTCTACTGACTCTCGAACTGTTGCGACAAGCGGCGCATACACGCGACGACATGCGCGGCGGCGAGACTGTTTTTGATCCGTTCGCCGTGCGGCGCTTGTGCAATTTCACCACGCACACTCCGATGGAGGCGGGCCACGATCGATTTTCGTACTCATTGGTAGACGAAGTGCTTGGTGACTTCATCGATCTGACGACACTCAAAGCGCTAGCGGGTGACTCGGAACTCGACATGACGCGGTTGGCATTGAACATGAGTCACTACGTCAACGGAGTGGCGGAGAAACATGCTGAAACGTCGCGCCTCATGTTTCCGGGGTATCCCGTGCACGCGATCACGAATGGCGTGCACGGTCCGACATGGACAGGAGCTGCCATGGCAGCACTGTACGATCAGCACGTGCCGCGCTGGCGTCATGAGCCGGAGATCCTCATCCGCGCCGAGTGTTGCATCCCTGACACGGCCATTTGGGACGCCCACGGCGCTGCCAAAGCGGCACTGATCGCATTCGTGCGCGAGCGTATTGGTGTGACGCTGCGCGTCGACTGGCCGATTCTGGCGTTCGCGCGGCGCATGACCGCCTACAAGCGGCCGCTCCTATTGTTGAGCGACGTCGAGCGGCTGCGGGCGATCGCGCGCAAAACGCCATTTCAATTGCTGCTCGCGGGCAAAGCACACCCGCACGATGAACCCGGTAAGGCGCTGATCGTCGAGTTGCACAAGCGACTCGAGCAAGTCGCGTCCGACATACCGAACGCATTCATTCCCAACTACGACATGACGATTGCGCAATACCTCGTCGCCGGGGTCGATCTCTGGATCAACACGCCGGCGCCTCCGCTCGAAGCTTCGGGCACGAGCGGCATGAAGGCGGCGTTCAATGGCGTACCTAGCTTCAGCGTGTTGGACGGATGGTGGCTCGAGGGCCACATTGAAGGCGTAACAGGATGGGCGATCGGCGATGGACGCGCTGGGAATGACCGTGACGATGTCTACGATCTCTATGAAAAACTCGAGCACACCATTCTGCCGCTGTACTTCCAGGATCGAGCGCGATGGACCGGTGTGATGAAAGGAGCGATCTCGAAGACCGCATCCTTGTTCAGCACGCACCGCATGTTGCGGCGCTACACAACCGACGCCTACTTCGGATAGTTGATGGGCGCTCCGTAGAATCCCGAGTGGGTGCAGCGTTCATTTGAGATTCTTTCGCGACGTGTGCGTAGGAGACTTACTTCGATGATTGCACAAGCGAGTCAGCTCCGTATCAGCGATCTAGGAGGATTATCGACATGAAGAGTTCCCGAACCGAAATCAGAAATAGGGCACGGTCGCCGGGCGACCTGATTCCGTCTGAAACGGCTCACCCGGCAACTGATGCCTCAGTGGCCAGCACCGACTGCAGCACGCGCTCGCGACAAGAGCTGATTGCCACCGAAGCGTACTGTCGCGCAGAGCAACGTGGATTCGCGCCTGGATGTGAACTTGACGATTGGCTTGCTGCGGAACGTACGGTCGACGAGCGCCTTCGCGAGAATCCAGCGAACGGCTGAGCGGGGGCGGCACAGGTGGCGTGCTGATGGTGGGCGCAGGCAAAGGCGCCGGGAGCGCATTGTGATCCGAGGCATCGACTACGCGACGAGTTACCTTCGCCACGCTCGGATTGCGGCGTTCGGCCTGCTGCTCGTAGTCGGCCTTCTGGTCGGGGCACGGCCCGCACAGGCTGCGCATGTCTTTGTGTATCGATGGGTGGACCCCGAGAATCAGCAGGTCCACTACAGTGACAACATTCCCGCAGACACCCGCTATGAGATGGTGGCCGTGGAACACCCGCCACCACGCGACCCGGCGGCAGAACGACATCTGGAAGCGCTCGACGCTGAGGCAACGCGGTGGGCATCAGTGCAGCTACGGCAGTTGCAGGCGCAACAACAGGACGCGGCCGACGCAGCAGCGCGAGGACTTGACTGCGCGCGAGCAAGGAGTTGGCTCGAAAGGCTGAATTTGCGTCCCGGACCCCGGCTGCGGCTCATGCAGTCCGACGGAACCGCACACAGGATGACCGAGGGTGAGCGCCAGGATCGGATCGCGGAGGTTGAACAGAGCATTGGCACCCTCTGTGAAGCGACGCCTTGAACGTATCGGCGTTTGTCGCGGATGAGGCGCCGCGGGTCCGGGCCGTCGGATTTTGCAACGCAGCCTCGTGCTTTCGTCATTTGCGCCATCACCGCGTCATCTTGCAGGTGTGCCCGGTTGGGGCATGCTGCTTGTCTGATTCGTGATGTGACGGTCTTGAGCGCGACCCGGGAGCGAGATCCGTGTTGACGTGGGGAGCGGAGGAAGGATTGCCGTTTCCTTTGGGCGCGACATGGATAGCGGAGGAAGACGCCTACAACTTTGCGCTTTACTCGAAACATGCGCACAGCGTGACGTTGCTTCTGTTTGGTGAAAACGACACTGCCAACCCGCTGGTGAGCCGTTCCTTCGACTACTTGAAGAACAAATCGGGGAGGATATGGCATTGCCGGGTCGCGCTCGCATCGATGCAAGACGCGTGCTACTACGCCTACCGCGTAGACGGCCCGGCGCCGCATGGCCAGTACGAGTGGCATGCGTTTGATCGCGAGAAGATCCTGCTCGACCCGTATGCGAAATCCGTGTTTTTTCCCCCCGCGTTCAACCGACTCGTCGCCGTTGGACCCGGTTCAAACGCCGGCAAGGCCCCTTTGGGGGTGCTGACCGGCGACAGTGAGCCGTTCGATTGGAACGGTGATCGCAACCGGCGGCACGAAGCCGACACTGTGATTTATGAGCTTCACGTCAAAGGGTTCACGAACAATCCGAACTCGGGCGTCTGCGACAACGCGCGTGGAACCTATGCCGGTGTGATCGAAAAGATACCTTACTTGAGGGAACTCGGGGTCACGGTGGTCGAGTTGATGCCGGTCTTCCAGTACGACCCTACTGACGGCAACTACTGGGGCTACGCACCGCTGAATTTCTTCGCGCCACACCAAGGGTATCTCAGCGGCCGTTTCGTCAAAGAGCAGCACAACGAGTTCCGCGATTTGGTCAAGGCACTTCACGACGCCGAAATCGAAGTGGTGCTCGACGTCGTCTACAACCATACCGGCGAGGGGGATCACTCGGGCCCGGTATACAGTTTCAAAGGTATCGACAACAGCAGTTACTACTTGATGACTGGTCGGCCGGCCGCGCCGTACGAGAATTTTTCCGGAACCGGCAACACGCTTGACTGTGCGAATCGCTATGTCCGCAAGATGATCACCGATAGCGTTCGTCACTGGGCAAGTGAAATGCATGTCGACGGGTTCCGTTTCGATCTGGCTTCGATCTTTACGCGCCAGACCGATGGCACGATCAACACGAACGATGCGCCAGTGCTCAGCGATATGGCGTCGGATCCCGAATTTGCGACGCTGCGCCTCATTGCCGAACCGTGGGACGCTTCAGGCGTGTATCAATTGGGGCGCGCATTCCCCGGGATCATGGCGAGCCAGTGGAACGGCCGCTACCGCGACGATCTACGACGCTTTGTAAAAGGCGATGCCGGCATGGTGCCGGCGCTGATGCGCCGGCTGTACGGCAGCGACGATTTGTTTCCCGGCGATTTGCCGAATGCCTATCACCCGCATCAGAGCATCAACTACATCACGTCCCACGACGGCTTCACGCTGTACGACTTGGTCGCGTACAACCAAAAACGCAACGCACGCAACGGCCACGGCAACACCGATGGGGTGGAAGAAAACCACAGTTGGAACTGCGGCTGGGAAGGCGACGATGCGGCGCCGGTTGACGTGTCGAAACTGCGCAAGCAACAGATCAAGAACTTCTGTTGTCTGCTCTTCATCTCGAACGGAACACCGATGTTTCGGGCCGGTGACGAGTTCATGCAGACCCAGGGCGGGAACAACAATCCATACAACCAGGACAACGCTACCACATGGATCGATTGGAGTCGGTTGCGAGAACAGGCCGACGTCTTCCGCTTCTTCAGGCTGATGATTGCCTTTCGTAAAGCGCACCCGACGTTCGCGCGTAGCCGCTTCTGGCGCGACGACGTTCGTTGGTACGGCGTGGGTCACGATACCGATCTATCTTACGAGTCGCGTCGCCTCGCGTTTGCCTTGCATGGCGCGTCGGCAAACGATCACGACTTCTACGTCATGATCAATGCGCACTGGGAACCCAGCGTGTTCGATATCCAGGAGCGCACGACAGGCACGTGGCGTGGCGTGGTAGATACCAGCTTGGAGAGTCCGTTCGACATTCGCGCGCCGGGCGACGAGAGCCCGCAGTCGACGTCGCGCTATCTTGTTGCCGGAAGATCGATCGCGATACTGATAGGAGCCAGAGCGGAGGGCGACGAGCAGCTAGACGAGGAGCATCGGTGTCCACATACACACGAGAGATGATTAAGACGATTGCCGAACTCACCGCGCCCGGAAAGGGAATCCTTGCAGCGGATGAGAGCATCGGGACCATTGAGAAGCGCTTCGAGTCGGTCGGTGTTGTGAACTCGGAAGAGAACCGACGCAACTATCGCGAGTTGTTGTTTTCGACGCCCAATCTGGGCGCTTACATCAGCGGCGTCATCCTGTTCGATGAAACCATGAAGCAGCAATCGTCCATTGGCATAGCGCTACCCCAGTTGCTGATTGCGCAAGGCATCGTGCCCGGAATCAAGGTCGACAAGGGAACTGTGCCGATGCCAGGTTTCCCCGAAGAGAAAGTCACGCAGGGTCTGGACGGACTGGCAGAGGTGCTGGATGCGAACAAAAAGCTAGGCGCGCGCTTTGCTAAGTGGCGAGTGGTGATTTGCATCGGTGCCGGCATCCCGACGCCTCAGGCGATCGCCGTCAATGCGCACGCGTTGGCCCGCTACGCAGCGATTTGTCAGCAGCGAGGCCTGGTCCCGATCGTCGAGCCCGAGGTATTGATGGACGGCGACCACACACTGGCGACTTGCGCACGTGTCACTGAGGCGGTTCAGCACGCGGTATTTCACGCACTGCATCAGCAACGCGTCGCGCTCGAGTGCATGCTGTTGAAACCGAACATGGTCGTACCGGGGGTCGCATGCCCAGAGCAGGCCGCGCCTGAGCAGATTGCCGAGGCCACGCTCGCTTGCCTGCGTCGCACGGTGCCCGCGGCCGTGCCGGCGATCGTCTTCCTCTCGGGAGGGCAGAGTGACGTAGCGGCGACCGCGAACCTCAACGCCATCAACGCATGCTCGGAAAAGCAACCCTGGGTCCTGAGTTTTTCGTACGGTCGCGCGCTACAAGGCCCAACGCTCAAGCAATGGCGCGGCGATGCTGCCAACACGAAGGCGGCGCAACATGCGCTGACACACCGCGCGCGTTTGAACAGCATCGCTTGCGCGGGCCGATACACCGATGCCATGGAGTTTGAGTGATCGGATCATGTCAAGGAAGGCTCTTATAGGGACATCTACCTAAAACGACGAATCACGATAGTTTCGAGATGAATTCGTTTCCCACCCGCGACTAACATTCCCCTGGAAGTATCGGAAGGCGACCCGGCTCGACGCGATGAATGCTCTGAGGACGTCTGGATCTGCGTGTCGCCATCGCGGAAATGTTGGGAGGACTACACAATGAGCAGTCATGGCAAGACCTGGGTGGTCGTGCTTGCGGCCGGCGAGGGAAGTCGTCTGAAAAGACTGACGACCACCACGTCTGGCGTCGCGATTCCGAAGCAGTTTTGTTCGCTGCAGGGTGGCCCGTCACTGCTGCATGACGCGCTGCGCCGTGCCGGCGCGGTTACTTCGCGCGACTTCATATGCGCAATCGTCGCCGCGCAGCATCGGCGTTGGTGGGAAAACGCGCTGCAGGCGTTACCCGTCGCGAATGTCATCGTACAGCCGGAGAATCGCGGTACCGCGAATGGTATTCTGCTGCCGCTGCTGTACATCATGGAGCGCGATCCTGCCGCGCGGGTGGTACTGCTCCCTTCCGATCACCACGTACGCGATGAGGCCGTGCTGGCACGTGCGCTAAGGCAGGCAGTCGCGCAGCTCTCGCTGTGCCCGGACGAACTACTAATGCTCGGAATGACCCCCGACGAACCCGACCCCGAGTTGGGTTACATCGTGCCGGGCCGACGCGATCCGCGTGGGGTAGTCAAGGTCACGCGCTTCGTCGAGAAGCCGACGGTGGAATATGCCCGCGAACTGATTCGTGATGGCGCGTTGTGCAACGCCTTTATCATTGCGGCGACGGGACGATCGCTACTCGGACTCTTTGAGCGTCGTCTGCCCGGAATCGTGACGGCAATGCGCGGTGTCGTACGCGATCAAGTGTCATCCATCGGCGCAATGGACGCGGCTGAACTCTATGAACGTTTGCCGACGCTCGATTTCTCGCGTGACATCATCGAAGGTCAAGAAGGGCACTTGCATGTCTTGCCGGTTGCTTCGTGCGGATGGAGCGATCTAGGTACTCCGAAGCGGGTCGCCGAAGCGCTGCGTCGGGTGGCGGTCGAAGATCGCACGATGGACTCGGCACGGGCTGCCGGCGCGCATCTCAACCTTGCCGCAGAGCACTATCGGATGAAACTCACCGGCTAGTAGGAACCACTCTGATGGATCGAAAGAAATTCATGGCGCGCGACAGATGATTTCATCGACCGTCAAACCAGACCATACAAGGTGGACCGGATGCACACGGAAGCACGGGCCAACGTAACAGAAGTCACGGATCAGGAGATGATATGAAAAACGCATTACTCGCAATCGCGTTCGCTTACTTGGTGGGTTGTTCTACCGCCCCAACGACGGTCACGCCAACCGCAGATAAGCTCGATCTGAAAGACGGTGCGACGTTGTATCTACATCCGGATGGCACCAGTCGGATGGTCGACGTACATGGTAAAAAGATCGAAATGCGTGACGGCGTCGAAATGCAGCTCGCCGATGGCCGGATGATCATGATGAAGAACAACAAAGTGTGGGTGAGCTATGGTCCCCGAGGTGCACCCTATCTCAAGAACGACTGACTCTCCGTCGACAAGGCACTGAAGCCTCCCAGGATCAACGATGATCTAAGGATCAAAGACTCAGTAGGCCGGACAACTCACATTCGACCAAATCGCCAATGCGTTCAATCGTCACGTCTGCGGACGGATACGCAATTGTGTTGGTGGAGTCGAGCGCGTAGTGCCCCTGGCGCGGGAATACGGTCAGCAAGCGGTCACCCCACACGGCTTTCATCGCGGCCAGGATGCGCAGTTTGTCGTCGACCATGACATAACGCCGTGCCGGATAGTGGTGCTCGACGTTGGCCAGCATCTGCTCTTTGTGGATATAGATCAGCACGCGGCCTTCAACAGCATCCCATAGGCCTGATCGCTGCACTTTACGCGGCTGGAACACGACATCACCGTCCGACAGAATGACCGTCGTCCCGAGCGTCCTTGCATGCGCGAGTGCGTGGAGTGCGCGCGGATACAACCGGTTCGCGAAGGGGTAGTCCAATAGGAAAAATGACGTCGCGAGCACACACGGATCATCGAGTGATTCCAGACGTAGCCGCTGCAACGCGCCGAGGTAGTCCGCATATCCCAGTTGGCCGCGCAACTGCTCGAAGATTGCAAAGTAACGGTCGCGACTTTGGGCCCCAACGTTGTGTTCGAGGTGGCTGTGCAAATCCGCGATGACGCGGTCGTTGTCGAGTAGCGTGTTGTCGACATCAAACAAGAACACGATGTCATGCGGCGTCATAGGCTGCGCAACGGAATTCTGGTCTCACTTGCGACCGATCGTCTGTCGCGCGATCGCGAACTCATAACCAACCTCCTGCGAACCCTGCACGCCTCAGTCCAGCGGAGATGTATCGGCAGTTCCGTGTGAGTTGCCACAACAACCCGGAACGATAGTTTTCGATCATCAAGACAATCGGCCCCTGGTTGAGTCCGAAGTGCCACGGTGAAACCCACCAACCATACGGATTGCCGGGCTCGCCCGGGTGTGAGGGATTGAAGGCTGCTTTGAAGCCGTACGAATTGAACTTCGTCAACTTGGCCTGGTGAATGCAGTGGTGGAGCGCGGGCAGAACGATGTCGGCGGCGAAGGGAAGCGATGCCACAACCGCCCACGGTGCGAGAGTGCCATCGTCAGGCCCATACGGCACGCCGCGCCCGACATAGTCGAAGAATCGGCGCTCGATACCATTGACCTTGAGCGTATCTGGACCGGGACCTTCGCTTGCGGTAATTCCCCAGCAACAGTGGGCATAGCCATCGAACTTGAGCGGGTTGTCGATGGCATACTGTCGTTGCACATGGGTTGCGCGCCGGCTGTTCTCGAAATAGTCGATGCCTTTATCGCGCATGAACGCGTCCTGAATTCCGCGAAAGTCGATCCAGACATGCGAGAGTTGATGCGTAAATAGTGGCCCGGCGTACAGATAATCGTATCCGTAGTGGTGTTCCCACCGGTAAGTAGAAGCCCACGCCGCGTAGCTCTGTTCGGGCAGCGGATGAGTCGGCGAGCCGAGTCCCAGGACATATAGCAGCAACGCCTCGTCGTAGCCCTTCCATCGGTAGTTGAGGAATCCGCTTTCCGGCGTCCAGCCGTGCGTTAGCGTTGCACCTTGATTTTGAGCCCATTGCCAATCGGCGCGGCAATAGAGCGCGTCGCCGAGGCTGCGGATTTCACGCTCGTCGGCCGAACTGCGGTCGAAATAGATTGCCGCCGTCAACGCGCCCGCCAACAGAAAAGCACTGTCTATTGTTGATAGCTCGCATTGCCAGACGCGCCGGCCCGTCTGCATGTCGAGAAAATGATAGTAAAAGCCCTTGTAGCCCGTTGCGTTTGACTCGGGGCCTTGCGGGCTATTCCAGAAAAAACGCAGCGTCGCGAGCGTTCGCTCCGCGGCGGCCGCCCGCGACATGAAGCCGCGTTCGACACTGATCGGGTAGCACGTCAAAGCCAGCCCGGTGGCGGCAATGCTTGCGGGCCAATTCACCGCCGTCTTGTCGATCACGAGTCCGTTGGTCGGGTTTGCTTCCCGCAGGAAGTATTCGAATGTCTCGCGCTGAAGAACCTCCAACTCGGCTTCGACGGACAGTTCATTTCCGTTCATGGTTCATCGACCACGATTGGCCGATGAAAGGGCCATTTTTCTCGCTGCAAGCGCGATCGTTCAACTCGGACGCGCGCCCGAGTACGTCCGTCAGAGCGGGGTGCGACCGGGGCGACGGGGCTCAATACCAAACCCTGACTCCCAAAACCACTGCCGCCTCGCTGACGTCCTCGCCCTGGTCGTGCGCGATATCGGCGGTATTGCCGAGCTTGCGAGACCAGGTGACCCCGACGTAAGGCGCGAATTCACGCGTAATCTCGTAGCGCAGGCGCAAACCGAGCACCACGTCGTTCATGCCTTGCCCGACGCGGCGCTCCGAATCGGTGTTGGTGGAGAAACTCGAATCGATTCGCGGCTGCAGGATGAGGCGCTGTGTCAGCAGCTGGTCGTACTCTGCCTCCAAGCGGCCCGACATCGCACCGTCGCGGAAAAATGCGCTCGCCTCCACGTTGAACCAGTACGGCGCGAGACCTTGAATCGCAAGCACGCCGTAGTTTTGCGTCGGCCCCGGCCGCATCTCGCTACGCAGTCCGCTCTGCAAGTGCCAGAATGGCGCGATGCGCCGGGCATAGAGGATCTGCAGATCGGCTTCCGCTGTTCCCTCACCGCGGATTCGCTGGCCTTCCGACTTCAACCAGAGCTTGTTGTAGTCTCCGCCGTACCAGGCCTGAGCATCCCAGTAGAGGGCATCCGCATCGTTTTGGGCCTGGTATTCGAAGCGATCGAGCAGGAAGAAGGCGACCGGCTCGTGGTCCATTACCGGCGAGGGCCATGCTTTCGGCGGCAACGGAAAACGTTCCTCCTGCGCCTGAGCAAATCCGGCGGAGATAAGAAGTGCGAAAAGCAAAGTCGCTCTCACGACGCGCTCCGGCCGGCCGGTGCCGACACGTTCACGAAGCGGAACATCCCCAGTTCCATGTGGTAGAGGATGTGGCAGTGGAAAGCGAAGTTTCCTGGCTCGTCGTAGGTAAGGTCGAAAGAAAGCCTTTCCGCGGGCTTGACGTTGATGGTGTGCTTGCGCGGTTTGTATATGCCGGCGCCGTTGGCGAGCTCCATAAAGACGCCGTGCAGATGCATCGGGTGCTCCATCATCGTGTCGTTGACCAGCGTGATTCTCACGCGCTCACCGACACGGACCGCGGGCTGATCGCCCGACTCGGAGAACGTCAGGCCGTCGAAGCCCCACATGAATGCTTCCATATTGCCGGTGAGATGTAGCTCTATCTCGCGTTGCGGCGGCCGTAGATCGCGGGACGGCTCGAGCGCCTTCAAGTCGTTGTAGACGAGCACGCGGTGTTCCACATTCTCGAGGCCCGTACCGGGCTCGCCGAGCCGGTTTCGCTGCACCATCGCTGTCGTGGTATTGCCGGCCCCATGCGTGTCCGGGCCATGTTTGCCGTTGATCGGACTGTCCGTGCGGGGCGTTTTCGTCGCTCCGCTTTCCATGCCCGGTACCGGCTTCGAGTCTCCCATTTCGGTCATCGCGCCATGATCCATACCGGGCATGGGCGGTGGTTTGGGGTTCTCCATCCCAGCCATCGATCCATCATCCCTTCCCGACGGGGGGTGCGGTTTGGGCAGGTCCATCTCCGGCATTGCGCCCATTTCCGGCGTAGCTTTTGGCTCTTCCATCCCTGGCATGGCACTGCCTTTGTCAGCGCCCGGCATGGACATCGACTCCATTTCCATGCCCATGTCCGCCATGCTCCGCAGGGGCCGCGCACGCAGTGCGGGCACCGCCGCCGTCATGCCGGCGCGTGGCGCCAGCGTGCCGCGTGCATAACCGCTGCGATCCATCGACTCGGCGAACACGGTGTATGCCTGCTCAGCGTTCGGTTGCACGATCACGTCGTACGTTTCCGCAATGGCGATCTGGAACTCTTCCACGGTGACCGGTTGCACGTTCTGGCCGTCGGCCTGTACGACCGTCATCGGCAATCCTGGGATGCGCACGTTGAAATAGGTTCCCGCCGATGCATTGATGAATCTCAGGCGCACGCGTTCGCCCGGGCGAAACATTCCGGTCCAGTTTCCATCCGGTGGCAGTCCGTTGACGAGGTAGGTGTAGGTCGCGCCCGTAACGTCGAGGATGTCGGTCGGATTCATGCGCATCTTGCCCCAGCGCATTCGCTCCTCGAGCGTGGCGCGCACGCCGTTCTGCTTCGCCTCGCGGAAGAAGTCCCCGAGCGTGCGCTGCTGATAGTTGAAGTAGCCGCCCGCTTTCCGCATTGCTGCGAGCACCCGATAGGGGTCCCGAAAGGTCCAGTCCGAGAGCATCACAACATGCTCCCGGTCGTACGCAAACGGATCGCGCCCAGTAGGGTCGATCACCAAGGCCCCATACTGCCCAAGCTGCTCCTGCACCGATGAATGACTGTGATACCAATACGTACCGTTTTGCCGAACCCGGTAGCGGTACGTGAACGTTTCGCCGGGAGGAATGCCGGGAAAGCTGACACCGGGCACCCCGTCCTGGTCAGACGGCACTAGGAGGCCGTGCCAATGGATCGAGGTGTCTTCGTCCAGCCGGTTGGTAACGCGCAACGTCACCGTCTCGCCTTCGCGAAAACGAAGCAGCGGACCCGGCACGGTACCGTTGATCGCAACGGCCGTCCCGTATCGCCCGCCGAAACCGAACGGTATGCGTGCAACGACCAGGTCGGCGACGCGGTCCCCTCCGACGGACAGCTCGGCCCCCGGGCCAGAAACGCCCTCGGCATACGCCGGCGCGAGCCCGCGAAACGCGTGTAACAAACCAATGGCCGCGGCGGATTGAATGAAGCGGCGCCGCGGGATGCCGCCGGACTCCAGTGTTTTCTTACTCATGCGCGTTTCCCTTGTCGGATTGCGACACCAATGCCGCTGCTCCCTTCTCGGCGGTCGTCGCTGCCTTCATCTCCATCGAAAGGAAATAGTTCAGGCCCGTTCGGATCACCGCGACTGCGCCGAGCTTTCCGATCTGATCCCAACTCGGCGAGACCGCCGTGCCGAGAATGTCTGCGCCGAGTTCGAACTCCAACGCGAGCGAGAGGTACCGCGCGAGAATCAGCCGGGTCTCGGTGAACTCAGCCGCCCGGCGCGCGGTGAAGGAGCGGATCAGGTGAGCGATCGCTAGGCACACGCCGAGGGTCACTAGCCCCGCGCCGAAGATTTCCACACCCAGCTTCACCCAACGCACGATTAGGATGATCGTGCCTTCGAAGGAATCTGGCGTAGCGATCATAGGCATACTCGTGTCGGCACCGCGGGTCGTTAATGGTGCTTGTAGAAACCGCGATTCACGATGTCGTTCCAGCTGGTCGTGTTGTGGCACTCGAAACATTGGTCGACGCGCGCATGTTCCTTTCCGGCGACCTTCTGCGAGACCATGGAAAAGTGACCCATCAAATGGCTGGGAGGAGGTTGGTGGCATTGCACGCATTCTTTGGAGCGGGATGACGGGTGTTGGTATCCAGCTACCTTCCACGACTCGAATGCGTGGCACTGCGCGCAGTCGCTGCCGAAGCGTTTGAAATGAGGATCACGACGATCGTGGCACCCGGCGCAATTGAGAGCTTCGCGCGCGGCGCTTGGGTCGAGTTGATCGGGGCTTTGAATTCGAAGCCATGTCTTCAGCGACTCGAGTGTGGCGGCGCTGTCGGCGTCGACTCGCGACGCGCGCGCCAGTGTCCTGGCGCCGACCTTGGCGAGTTCCAGGTGGTCCATCACGAGCGGTCGGATGTTTGCGGGCTGATGTTCGACATGACAGGCCGCACACTCTTGGATGCTCGCGTGGAACGCGGTGGGCTGACGACCGAGCAGTCGCTCGGCGCTGGCATGGCAGGCCGTGCACTTCGCCACCGTTACGCCGACGGTCGGTTCGTGGCACGCTGTGCAACGATCGCCGAGGTAGGCGTGCCGGGACGACAGCGGACCGGGTTTGACGAACTGTTGCAGCGCCGACGATGCCGGCTGGAAATGCACCACGGCCAGCGACGCTGCGATCACCACCGCAATCAGCAGTGCCAGCCAGAGGAAACCCTTCATTGCAGCCACCGCAGTCCGAAGTAGATTCCGGACCCGATGTGCAGTGCGAGTAGCACGTACAGGACGATGGAGAGGACTATGTGGAGCGTCAACGAGCGGGCAAACCAACGCTTGAAAAACTCGTTCATGCGAACGGCGTACTCGAGGTTCGCCACGGATTCGGCGAGGCGAACGACCTGACCCTTCGGTCCGCCGGCGTCGAACTCGAACCCTAACAATTCGAGGCCCGCCACCAAGGGGGGCGCCCCTGCAGCACCTCGCCGTTTCGCAGGCAACTTCTCGAGCACGCCCCACGCGCTGTCGAGATCGCCCCGGGCGGTCTGCAGTAGGGCCAATTTATCCTTGATCTCGTGCGTGACAAACGTGAGCAGATAGCGAACCGCAAAGCCGCTCACGACGACGAGCAGCATCACGGCCGTTAGTGCAATGCCCAGAGGGCTGTCGTACTTGTGACCGGTGTGAATGAGCGCGAGCA
>CAZLDA010000025.1:0-9169 GCA_964557875.1 uncultured Pseudomonadales bacterium
TAAACTCACCGTCGAGCACCGCGCCTATCTTCGTTTCGATCTGATCCGGCGATATGTCGGCGAGAAACCCGAGCCCGCCCCGATTCACACCGATCACCGGAACCTGCGATGCCGCGAGGTCGCGTGCCACGCCCAGCAAGCTGCCGTCGCCGCCGACCACGATCAGCAGGTCACAGATCGCACCGAGTGCTTTTCGCTCTTCGATACGATGCGCACACTTCGGCAGCAAGGCGGCCGTGGCCATTTCGAACACGATCGTGACGTTACGCGCGCGCAGAAACTGCTCGAGCGTTACCAGCGATTCAACAATGCTGCGATTGCCTCTGCGCGCGATCAGCCCGACGGTCTTGAAGGTCATCTAGTGTCTGCGATGGTGTCAGAGAGGCACGTTGGGGCCGAGTATACACGCCGACCCGGCGACGCAGTTCGCGCGCGCGAGTGCGACACCGTGGTGCAAATTTGACGTCGGTTGCGTGCTTGAATTATGGGGGGCAAGCGCTCAGGCTTCCCCGCCAATGAACGGGAGACGCGCATGGGCAGCGCACTTGAAGACCGCCACCTCGAAGTTCTAACCACAGCAAATTCGCGGCTGAAACGCGCGCCGAACACGAGCCTGTGGGAGGCGATGCAGAACGAAGCGCGCGAGAAAGCGCAGCAGGAACCGATCCTCGGCAGCTACTTTCACGCGACCATTCTGAACCACAAGAGTTTTCAGTCCGCGTTGAGCTTCCGGATCGCGAGCAGGCTCGATACACCGATGCTCCCCACGATGATGATCCGTGACGTCATCGAAGAAGCGCTGAACGACTCACCGAGCATTCTTACGGCCGCAGAGATCGACATCCTCGCGACTTACACGCGCGACCCGGCGTGCGACGACGTCTCCACGCCGTTCCTCTTCTTCAAGGGCTTCCACGCGCTGCAGGCGCATCGCATCGCGAACTGGCTTTGGCATCGCGACCGCCAGGCGCTCGCGCGTTTCTTCCAGAACCAGATCAGCGTAACGCTCGGCGTCGACATCCACCCCGCCGCGCGAATCGGTTCGGGAATCATGCTCGATCACGCCACCGGCATCGTGGTGGGTGAAACGGCGGTGATCGAAGACGACGTGTCGATTCTGCATTCGGTGACACTCGGCGGGTCTGGGAAAGTATCCGGCGATCGACACCCGAAGATCCGCCGCGGCGTGCTGCTGTCAGCCGGCTGCAAGATCATCGGCAACATCGAAGTAGGCGAAGGCGCGAAGGTGGGCGCCGGCAGCGTGGTGTTGAACGACGTGCCGCCGCACGTGACGGTTGCCGGTGTTCCCGCGCAGATCGTCGGACGTCCGGCGCATCCATCGCCGGCACTCGATATGGATCAGAGCCTCGATTCGCGTTGAGTGTCTCGAGAGCTCCGCGCCAGCGGCGCTCTCAATCGAACCCTCAGTGTCCAACCTCACCGCGCAGCAGCTGCTGCAAGCGGCGGTTGCGGTTCTGCTCGTGACGCAGCAGTGCTTTGAGCCGCTGAATTTCGTCGCGACAGCCGCGAATCTGATCGAGATAGATCTGCTGCTGTTGCTCGAGGTCCAGCCGATATTTGCGCGTCAATGAATCGACGTTGTTGTTGTGCTGCTGGATCAGCTGCGTGAGGCTGATGCGGCCTTCTTCACCGAAGGCCTGGTCGATCTTGTCGTCGGCCTGCACGAGCGCCTTCGATGAGATCTTCTTCGCGGCGGGCTTGGGTTTCCCCTTCGTGCTTTGTGGTTCCGATTTCGCGTCCTGTAAATCCGGTTTCGCACCGTTGGTCGCGTCGTCGGTTCCCGGGAGGGTGAGGAATGGCGTTTCGCCACCTGCTTCCCCCTTCGACAACTTCAAGCCGAGACGATTTCGCCACGCCGCACGCTGCACGACGCGGATCGGATTCGATTCTCCTTCGCCTTCGGGCTCCCACAGATTCATCGCGTGCCACGACACGGAACACTGCGCGCGTGAGGCGAGACGGATCGTGCCCCATCCGATGTCGGGGCCGGGACCGGCGTGCCGCACGAGATGGCGCAACGGGATGCTGAACGCGGGATCGGCGTGTCCGTTCTCGTCGATACGCAACATGAACGTCACGAGACCGCGCACCGCGAGTCCGGTTCCAACGACGGCGTAGGCACCTCGAACCTGGCTCGCCGCGAAATTCTCGAGTGTGCCGGTCTGGTTCAGCAGCGCTTCGAATTCGGAGTAGTGCATTTCGACCGAGATCTCGTCCCCGTCGAAGAAGAACACCGCTTCGGCAAACGCATCCTGCTGACTCATCCTGAGTACCCTCTACGATCGGCAATACGACGTGGAACTCGCAAACGCAAAGTGCGTCGCGAGCCCGCGTATTACACCGGATTCGCTCCCGCGCTACCGCGGGGAGGATCACTGGATGAGTGCGATGACGATCAACTTCCGCTGGAACGCCGTCACATTTCCAGCGCGTCGTCGTAATCCCGAGCGGGGGGTGGAAGTTCCGATGCGTCGGGGCAGAAAATTTCGTCTAGTTCCATGTCTCGAAGGTTAGTCGACATTTGTGACCGCGCAGTGACCGCAGCGGAAACTCACCAGTTGTTCGCGCAGCTGACCAACCACCGCTGCCACACCGGCCAGAGATATCCTGATAATCAACGGCTTACGCGCTGGCACAGCGGTTGCTTCATCACGACTACAGCCTGCTCTCGAGGCGCCACGGAACGACGATTCATGTACCACGACCCTCGCCCTTCGCTCGCACCGCCGCTTCGCATGGGTGCCGCGCTGCTGTGCCTGTTTCTGGGGCTCATCGGATTGGTGCTGCCGCTGATTCCCGGCATTCCCCTCCTGATCGTCGGTGTCCTGTTGCTGCGTCGGCGACGGCCGATCGCGCCTGCCGCGCCCGTCGCACGACGGGGCTTAAGCGGTTTCGAGCAGCTCGAACTGCAGTTCTGGTTGCTGGCACGCCGCGCCACGATGGCAGCCGAGTCGCTCCGCCTGGCGCGCCACCGCCGGATTCGCCAACGAGACCGCTGAGTCTGATCAGCTCGGCGGGAAGTTGGCGAAGATGGCGGTGAGCGCCGTCCGTATGGCGGGCTGCGGGTCTTTCTTGCCGCTGGTGCTCAGCGACTTCGTCGCCCAACCGTGCCACGCCGGTTGGTGCGTTCTTACGTCGAAGATGTCGACCACGAGCCGACCTTCGACGTGCTGGCGCACTGCCGAGTCGTGGCTACCGCCCGACCAGTGCCACGGTCCGCGATACATTGCCGGATAAGCGTCGATGCGAACCTTGTCGGTAGCGCCGAGACCGAAGCCGATGACAAAGTCGGCTTTGAGCGGATCGTCGACGAAACGGTAGCCCTTGGCCGTCAGCAGATCCTTCGCCGTCTGTTGGATCTTGCTTTCGATCTCTGGGCCCGCCGATGGCGCCGGATCGACGAGCGGGTGCGGCGAAATCCACGAGAAGGTCTTGTACTGATCGAAATTGACGTTGGGGTTGAAGTCGTGGTGCGCGGCAATGGTGGCGCAGCCGCTGATCGCGAACGCGCAAAGCACGAGGGTGGCGACCAGCGAACACGTTCGGATCCACGTCTTCATTGTTCTAATACGCTCGAACGGGGCCGGCATTGTCGCATCAAAGCGCGAAGCGCAGAAACCGTCTCACGTGCGAAGCTCGTTCGCGACGATCGTGCCGATGCGGAATGCGTTCGCCATAATCGTGAGCACGGGGTTGAAGCCACCGTTGGTGACGTGCAGCGATCCGTCGGCTACGTAGAGCGCTCTCTGACCGTGCACTCGTCCCTCGCGATTGGTGACCGAGCGCCGCGGATCGATACCCATCCGGCACGTGCCCGCCTGATGCTGTCCGGCTGAAAGGACATTCGCGAATTCGCTTCCCCACGAGCGAAGTTGCTGTACCCCCGCCGCACGCAACCACTGCTCGGCTTTCGTTTGCAGCATCGCGGCGGCGCGCACGCTTTCCGCATGCACGCGACCGGACAACCGCGCCACCGGGATGCCAAAACGGTCGCGCACCGAAGGATCCGAAGTCACGCGTGCGTCCGGATTGGGTATCTCCTGAATCGGTCCCATCACGACAAGCGTTCTGCGATACGCCTCCGCGAACGCTCGCTTCCCCGCTGCGCCCCAACGAGGTCCCGACGGCGCAAACGTATTCCAGAAGTGAATCGGCAGCGGCACGAATTCGTTGCCGAGCATGCCGCCACCAATGACACCTGCGTTGCCGTGATTGAACTCGCATGTGGCAATGCTGACACCCGGACCTTCGCAATCCTGCACGGTCTCCGGATACAAGCCGACCGCGCCGGCATATAAGTGGCCCTGTAGATTACGGCCCACCTGGTCGAACGCGTTGCCGATTCCATCGATGTGCGCCTTTGAGCGGCTGTTCAGCAGCAATCGCGCGGTTTCGATCGCACCGGCGGCGATCACGATCGCGCGCGCTCGCACGATGCGCTCAGTCACCTTCCCATCGCTGTCCACGAACATTCGAATCGCGCGCGCCTGATCATCGGAATCGCAGATCACCGATCCGGCGTGAGCACCGGTGAGCAACTGGCAACGCCCGCTGGCGAGTGCGCGCGGGATGACGGTGTTGTGCGTGCCGTTCTTGCTGTTGCTAGGACATGAAAAGCCGACACACGTACCGCATCGAACGCACGCCGCGCGTCCGTCGTACGTGCGCGTATTGATCGCAAGCGGAATGGACGCGGAGCGCCAGTCGAGTCGGCGCGCGGCATCGCGTAGTACGCGCCCATCGGCGTTCAACGGAAACGGCGGCATCGGATAGTCATCGCGCGGCCCGTGATGTGCGTGCCCCAACTCGCCGGCCACACCGATCTCGCTTTCCGCCCGCGCATACCACGGGGCGAGCGCGTCGTAGTCGATGGGCCAGTCGGCGAGGCTGGATCCCTCCGGCGCACCGTACGTCGACGCCATACGGAAGTCCTCCGGCGCAAATCGCCACGCCTGCGCGCCGTACACACGCGTTCCGCCGCCAACGGTCATCGCGTTATTCGAATAACCAGCTTCATGCGGGCGCACTTCCCGCGCGCCGTTCGACCCGACGAACACGCGGGGATGTCCCGCCAACGGCCCCGTGTTGTGTCCATACGCGGAAAATCTGTGATTGCGCAAATGGTCGTGACCAACATCCGCATGGCGCAATGACTCGCCGCGTTCGATCAACAGAACGTCGAGGCCCGCTTGCGACAACACCTGTGCAACAACACCGCCGCCTGCGCCCGCACCCACGACCACGGCGTCGTACTCGTCGCGTATCTCGTCGACTCGCGCGCACTGCAACGGCGCGGCTTCGATGCTCGGCAAGGGTCGCTTCGGCGCAGGATCGAAGCCAACCATCGGCCACGACACTCGTCCTGCGTCCGCATCTGCGTAGTAACTCTGCTCCACGAGCGCGAGCATCGCGCGCAGCCACCGACTGCTCCGCTCGGGCCACGGCGCGGGAGGATCGTCAGCTTCGAGTCGCTGCACTACATCGCGCTGGCGTTCTGCGGGAAGCCTGTCGAAGTCGAGCATGACGAGCACGTCGATACCGGCTCGCAGCCGCGCAATCGTCGAATCGCCGAGGTCAGCCTGGGTGCGTTCGAGGAACGCTCGCAAGCCGGCCTCTGACGCCGACGGAAATGCATCGCGCGGAATCAACGTATCGCCGAGGGCGAGCAGCGCGCGCCATTGGCGTTCCGTCAGGTTCATCGTCCACTGAGCTCCCGGCTTCCACGCTTCAGAATCGGAGTAGCTGCGATTGCAACGAACCAGCAGATCGCCAGGGCCCAAACGTCATGCGACAGATAGTGCGCGCCGCGCAGCTGCTGCGCAATTCCGAACGTGAGGCCGAAGACGATCGCCGTGCCGAATGCGAACCAGCGCCATGGCGGTGCAAAGTACCGGCAGAAGAAATACGTCGCGATGAGCGCATAACCGGATCCCGCGTGCCCCGACGGGAAGCAGCGGCCGGACCCGCCGTGCAGAAGTACCTCGCGCCATGTCGACAGATACGGCACTACGCCGCCGTAGCGATCGACTGACCACGGACAGTTCACGCGCGTGACATCCTTCAGGAGCGCAACAATCAAGGTAGACGCCGCCACCGCCACCACCAGGTACAGGAAGCCCCAACGGTATGCGCGCAGCCGGTCAGTCAAAAACGAAAGCGCGCAACCCACCAGGAGCGCACCATAAACGACGCCGATCAGCCGCTTCGCATCACGGTGCAGCAGGTCCCTGACGATCGGGTCGCGCCGCAGCGACCAGGCACCGCCTTCCCAGCGATAGATCGCATCGGCCAGCCACACATCGATGCGTGTCATCTCGAGCAGTATCGCGGCCACTCCGAACACCGCGAGTGGAATCCAGACGTGCGACGTCGTCGATCCGATTGGCGCAAGCGGCTTCATTGCACCTTCATGACGCGCGCCCATTCGTTCAGCCCATCTTTGTACGTCCGGCTCGCCGTCTGGTAGTAGGCGCGGACGAGTTCGGCGCCGCTGTCGTCGTTGCTCACGGCAACTTTCTCGGCACCTGCTTCGGTGTATCGATAGCGTTCAATGCGCTGTCGCGGCTGCAGGATGGTCACGTCGCGTCCGTCGAAGTAACCGAGATACTCATAGTTGCCGATGAGCGCCCGCTCCGGGTGCCCCTTCGCCAGCGCGTCGGTGCCGAATGCCATGGACAGATAATCTACGTTCAACAGTCCGAGCAAGGTCGGCGCGATGTCGATCTGGCTGACCAGCCCGTTGTGTTCACGCGCCTCGATGTGCGTCGGCGAGTAGATCCACATCGGGATGTGGTACCTCTCGAGCGGCAGATCTTCCTTGCCCGCACTACCCGCGCAGTGGTCGGCGACGATCACGAACAGCGTGTCGTCGAACCAGGGTCTTTTGCGCGCCTGCCGCAACAACTCACCGATAGCGTAGTCGGTGTACATCACCGCGCCGTCGCGACCGCTGCCTGAGGCAATGCTGATGCGTCCTTCGGGATACGTGTACGGTCTGTGGTTCGATGTCGTCATCAGATGAAAGAAGAACGGCGTGCCCGACGCGTGCGCGTGGTCGGCCGCCGCCAGTGCCTGCCGATACAGGTCTTCGTCCGACATGCCCCACGCGTTGCTGAACTCGATCTGGTCGTTCGGCACGCTCGACTGATCGATCACGCCGTAGCCGTTGCCGGAGAAAAATGCAGCCATGTTGTCGAAGTAGCCTCGGCCGCCGTAGATGAACTGCGTTTCGTACCCGCGCTCGCGTAACACGTTGCCGAGCGACCACATCCCACTTTCGCGGCCGATGCGCTTGACGATCGAGTGCCCAGGCGTCGGCGGAAACGACAAGGTCACCGCCTCGAGGCCACGCACGGTGCGCGTGCCGGTGGCATACAGGCGCGTGAAGAACAGACTGTCGCCGATCAACGCATCGAGATTCGGGGTGAGCGCAGATCCTGGCGTGAAGCGCGCCAGGTAGTCCGCACTCAAGCTCTCGATCATCACCAACATCACATTCAGACGCCGCTCCGCGCCGCCGTCGCCGTGCACTCTGCGCAGGATCGACAACGGTTCCGCCTCGACGAAGTCGCCCGGTTGTGCATTCAACTGGCCCTTCAATATACGCGCGGCATGCTCCGCATCGACCGACTGATAGAACTGCGCGTAGTCGAGTTCGTTGTTACGGAACGCGGCGACGAACTGATAAGCACCATCGGAAGCGAGTTCGCGTACGTAGTTGTCGGGTATGCGGTCGCGCAGTTCCTGACCGATGGCGAAATACACCCCGATCGGAAGCAACAGCAGCAACATCGCATCGCGCCACCGCTTTCTCGTCGGCTGCTGCAAGCGCAAAGCGGCGTCGATTCGCGGAAACAGCCACCAGTACACCGCCGCGGCCGCAATCAGCAGCGCACTCATAATCGCCGCGACAGGATACGACTCAGTGATGTTGTTGGTGACCTCACGGCGGTAAACGAGATAGTCAACCGAGATGAAGTTGAAGCGCGCAACGAACTCGCCCCAGAACAGGTATTCGGCCGCGGCGATGAAACCGAAGCCGTAGAGAGTTGCGAAACAGGCGACGTGAACGAACACGCGCATCGGTGCGCGGCGCCACCACGCTTCGGGGCACGCTGCGATGAACAGCACCGGCACGATCGACGCATAGGCGATGAAGCTGAGGTCGTACAAAGCGCCAACGCCGAGGGTCACGGGAAGATCGGCGACGCCAACGACCGCATCGGGCGGCAATCTCATTCCGAGCACGAGGCGCGTCAGCATCGCGATTGCGAAGTACGCCAACGCCATCCATCCGACGATTCGAAACCGGGACCCCATTACCACCCCACACACGCGCCGCGCATCAGAACACCTTTCGGGCACCGTCGTCAGCGCACGCGGCCCGGACAGACCTCGACCGTCGTCGGAACAATCAGCCGATTCGTCGAGATTAGTATCGTAACTCTATGATATAAATGAAATCAGTAGACAGCATCGTCTCTCGGAAATCGTCCAGATGTCGAACCCCGATCTGCCATCTTCCAGCCGCCTTACGCCCACATGAATTTCGCCGCCCCGCGCGATCGCGTCATCGCGACGGCAGCCTACTACGCATCGATGCTCACGCTCGGGTTCGGAACTGCCATTGTCGGTCCGACGCTGGCCGGACTGGCGGCTCGAACGCATTCATCGCTCGGCGCGATCGGCATCGTTTTCACGGCAAGCGCGTTGGGTTACCTGATCGGCTCGTTGCAGAGCGGTCACTGGTTCGACCGGCTGCCGGGACATCGCGTGCTCGCGGCCGCATTGTCGTTGGTTGCCGCATCGTTCCTCATCGTGCCGTTCACCACATCGCTCTGGCCGCTCGTTGCAACCTTTCTGCTGCTCGGCGCCGCAACCGCCACCATCGACGTCGGTACGAACACGCTGTTGTTGTGGATCTATCGCGAGCGCGTGGGCGGTGTCATGAACGGTCTCCACTTCTGCTTCGGCGCAGGTGCACTGATTGCACCGCTGGTAGTTGCGTGGTCGATCCGCGTCACCAACGACATTGCAATGGCGTACTGGTCGCTCGGCGGCGTGACACTATCAGTCGCGGTGGCGCTGTTGTTGGTTCCTAGCGCACCAGAACCCGTGCGCGCGGTCCACGAAACCTCGGCGCCATCGC
>CAZLDA010000025.1:9179-14735 GCA_964557875.1 uncultured Pseudomonadales bacterium
AACCCGCCTCATCGCTTTGATCGCTGCGGTGTTTGCCTTCTACGTGGCCGCCGAAGTGGCGTACGGCGGCTGGATTTCTACGTACGGGTACGCGCTCGGATTCGGCGATGCAGCCCAGACGGCCTATCTCGCATCGGTGTTCTGGGGAATGTTGACCCTGGGCCGGTTGATAGGCATTCCGCTGGCAGCACGTTTCAGCGCGACTACGATCATCGCGTTCGATCACGCCGGCGCCCTGCTCTGTCTCGTCGCGATTCTGTGCATGCCGGCGTCCGAAGCCGTGTTGTGGGTCGTCACGGGTCTCTTCGGGCTCTTCCTCGCGTCGATCTTTCCGATGTTGCTCGTGTTCTCCGGTGAACGGATGCCGGTATCGGGACGCAGCACCAGCTGGTATCTCGCAACGTCGGGACTTGGAAGCATGACGCTGCCGTGGCTCATCGGACAATCGTTCGTCGCATTCGGGCCTTCAAGCTTGCTGTGGATGGACGCACTCGCAGTCTTGCTTGGCGCAGTCACGTTTGCGCTGGCGGTCACGTACGGGCGCTCGCGAACCGGACCCCAATCCGTCAGTTGATTGCTTCGACGCCTCGAGGGAACAGCTGTTCCAGCGCGCCATTCGGGCTTGTGCACTTCTCTCAACGCGGCCGCAACAGACACAACAGGTCATACTCCAGTTCACCGACGCGACGGCCGCTCGCGGCCATTACGATGTTCGGCACCGAACCGTCGATGTGCGCCTTGGCCTGACCAGCGAGACCGATTGCCCAGCGCAGCGTGCCGAGCACTTTCCACCAATGAAAACGCTCGGCATCGAACGTACCGCCGGCCGCTTCGTACGCGGCCACCATCGGCTGGCGACCCGCGAAGCCGCCGAGTTCGTTCGTATCTTCACCAAAGCGCCAGGTGCGCACGCAAGGCCACGCGAGATCGGCCATCGGATCGCCCACGCTCGCACCTTCCCAGTCGAGTAGTGCTTCGAGGCCCCGCTCCGAGATGATGAGATTGCCGTTGCGGGCGTCGCCGTGCACCAGCACGCAACGCGCGGGTTTCGATGGACGGCGCGCTTCGAGCCAACGCATGCCGAGGCTCACTGCGGGCGATGGTTGCAACAGTCCGTCAATCTGCTCTTGAAGCCGCGCAAGCGACGTCGCAGCAGGATCATCGTCGATCGGACGCAGGAGATGCGGCGGAATGTGCTCGTCGGGCACCGCGTGCAATGCCGCCAGTGCGCGACCCAATCGTGCTGCGATCGCATCGCCGTTGCCGCAGCGTGCGACCAGGCGCAGCACCCGCCGCGGCACGGTTTCGCCCTCGATGCGGTCCGTGATGAAGAAGCCGCCACCGAGGTAGCTCGCGTCGTCGCTGTCGAGCACCACGTGCGCAACCGGCACACCTGCGGCCTCCGCGGTACGTATCGTCTGTGCTTCGAGCACGATCGGCGTCAGTTCGATGTTCGCGTTCGGAATCGCGGTAACCACCAGCTTGTGCCGCGTCGCGCCGTCATCGGCATCGAACAGCACGTTCAACCGGCGCGCGCCGGCGCTGGTGACGCTGAGCCATGGAATGTCGACGTCGCGTTTCCAACGCTCCTTCAGGAAACGCGTGAGGCCGGTCTTAACTGCATCGGTCACGGCAGCTCTCCGCGCGCATCGTAGGCGTCGTAACCGGGACGAATGATCGCGAGCTTTGCACGCGCACTGTCCATCAGCACCGGCCACGCCTGCGCGTGAGTCACGCGTCCGGCGTCGATCGCTGCAACCAGACGGCGGTTCAGTTCGGCAACTTGCGCCTCCAGTGTTCCGTCAGTGGGCGCGGCAACGCCGAGCAGCGCGGCCACAGCCTCGCGCTCACGCGTCAACGACGCTTGGCCCAACGCCACCTCGCGCTCCAGCATTCCAACCAGATTGGCCGCAACGCGCGTGCGGTATGCAAGCGGGCCTTCTAGGACCGGCATCAGCTCTTCTTCCAGATACGTTGCGACGGTTGCCAGCAGCTCCGCCGCGGTCGGTCGATCCTGCATAGCCCCTCCGCTATGTCGCTTTGAAGACGATCAACAGATCCTTTGCATCGATCTGCTGACCCGGCTGCACCAGCACTTCCGCGATACGGCCATCGCGCTCCGCGCGTACCCCCGCTTCCATCTTCATTGCTTCGATCGAAAGCAGCATGTCGCCCCGCTCAACCTCGTCCCCAGGCTTCACGGCGACCGTTGCGATCATGCCCGGCATCGGCGCGCCGACGTGATCCGGATTGCCCGCATCGGCGCGAACGGCCGGTGTGCGATCGGGCTTCAGCGCGCGATCGGCGATCGATACCGATCGCGGCGCGCCGTTCAACTCGAAGAACGCGGTACGGGTGCCGTCTGCGTGCGGCTCGCTGACAGCGAGATAGCGCAGGATCAGCGTTTTGCCGGGATCACCTTCGATGGTGACTTCCTCACCGGGCGACATGCCGTAGAAGAACACCGGCGTCGGCAACACGCTGACGTCGCCGTATTTCGCCCAGTGCGCGTTCCAGTCGAGGAACACCTTCGGATACATGAGATACGAAGCGAACTGTTGATCGGTCAGCTTGCGACCCGCCTTCTGCTCGGCCTCTGCTCGCGCTGTCAGCAGATCCACCGGCGGCAGCAATGCTCCCGGACGGCCCGGCAATGGCGCGGCACCTTTCAGAATCTTGTTCTGCAGCTCCTTCGGAAACCCGCCATATGGCTGCCCGAGTTCGCCGCGGAACATGGACACCACCGACTCGGGGAATGCGATCTCGCGCGTTGGATCGAGCACTGCTTCGCGGTCGAGTCCGCTCGTTACCATCATCAGCGCCATGTCGCCGACGACTTTCGATGTGGGCGTCACCTTGACGATGTCGCCAAACATGTCGTTCACGTCGGCATACGCCTGCGCCACCTCGGGCCATCGATCGCCCAAGCCCAGGCCGCGCGCCTGTTCGCGCAGGTTGGTGTACTGCCCGCCCGGCATGCCGTGCACGTAAACCTCCGACGCGCCGGACCGGATGTCGCTCTCGAACGCCGTGTAGCAGCTGCGCACCGGTTCGAAGTAGCGGGAAATCACGCGGATGTGCTCCGCATCGAGCCCCGTCGCGCGCGCATCGTGCCGCAGCGCTTCCACGATGGAACCGAGGTTCGGTTGCGACGTGAGGCCGCTCATCGAATCCATTGCAGCGTCCACCGCATCGCATCCCGCATCGACCGCGGACAGCACGCTGGCAGCCGAAATTCCGCTGGTGTCGTGCGTATGGAAGTGAATCGGCAGGCCGACTTCCTCGCGCAACGTGCGTACCAGCGTGCTCGCCGCGCGTGGGCGGCATAACCCCGCCATGTCTTTGATGCCGAGTACGTGCGCTCCGGCCTTTTCGAGTTCCTTCGCCATACGCACGAAGTACTTCAGGTCGTACTTCGTACAGTTCGGATCGGAAAGATCGCCGGTGTAGCAGATCGCCGCTTCGCAGATGGCGCCCGTGTCGCGTACCGCGTCGATCGCGATGCGCATGTTGTCGACGCCATTCAACGAATCGAACACGCGGAAGAGATCGATGCCGCTCGCGGCCGCACGTTTGACGAAGTACTGCACGACGTTATCGGGATAGTTCGTGTATCCGACCGCGTTCGCCGATCGCAGCAGCATCTGCAACAAGATGTTTGGCACGCGCTCGCGCAATGCTTCGAGCCGTTCCCACGGACACTCACCCAGGAAGCGCATGGCGACATCGAACGTAGCGCCACCCCAACACTCGAGCGACAACAACTCCGGCAGCAGGCGCGCGTATACCGGCGCAATCTCGAGCATGTCGTGGCTGCGCATCCGCGTTGCAAGCAGGGACTGGTGTGCATCGCGCAACGTCGTGTCCGTTACCAGCACGCGCTTCTCGTTGCGCATCCACTGCGCGAACTTCTCTGCGCCGAGTTCGCCCAACAGTTGTTTCGTGCCGCGCGGCGGCGCGTCTTTGCTCACTTCCGGAGCCCTCGGAATCACTCGCTCGGCCGGCACCGCGCGACCGCGCACCTCGGGATTGCCGTTCACCACCACGTCGCCGACGAAGTTCAGCAGCTTGCTGACCTCATCGGTGCGTTCCGGAAACCGCAACAGCTCCGGCGTGTCGTCGATGAACGTGGTGGTGTATTCGGCCGACTGAAATTTCGGATGCGCAAGCAGCTGCGTCAGGAACGGCAGATTCGTACGCACGCCGCGAATACGAAATTCCGACAGCGCACGCCGCATGCGCGTAATCGTCTCCTCAGGCGTGCGTCCCCACGCGGTCGCCTTCACGAGCAACGAGTCGTAAAAGCGCGTGATACGTGCGCCTGCGTACGCCGTTCCGCCGTCGAGCCGTATTCCGAATCCGGCCGGACTGCGATAAGCCGAGAGTGCGCCGTAGTCCGGAATGAAGTTGTTCTCGGGATCTTCGGTGGTGATGCGGCATTGCAACGCGTGGCCATACGCGTGAATACCATCCTGCATTGGCACGCCGCTGTCGGGCTGACCGATAGTGGCGCCGCCCGCGATCAGAATCTGCGATTTCACGAGGTCGATGCCGGTGATGTTCTCGGTCACCGTGTGTTCCACCTGAATGCGCGGATTCACCTCGATGAAATAGAACTTGCCGGTGGTGACATCTTCGAGGAACTCGACGGTGCCCGCGTTCTGATAGCCGACGGCGCGGCCGATCGCGAGCGCGTATCCGTAGAGCTCGTCTCGACGCGCCTGACTCAAGAACAGCGCGGGTGCGCGCTCGACAACCTTCTGATGGCGCCGCTGCACGGTGCAGTCGCGCTCGAAGAGGTGCACCAGATTGCCGTGCGTATCGGCGAGGATCTGTACCTCGACGTGGCGCGCACGCGTGATCGCTTTCTCGAGGTACACCTCGTCGTTGCCGAACGCGGTTTGTGCTTCGTTGCGCGCGGTCGTCAGCAACTCATCCAGCAACTCGGCGCGCGGTACCGCGCGTGTGCCGCGTCCGCCGCCGCCCCACGACGCCTTCACCATCAATGGAAAACCGATCTCCGCCGCGAGCTTACGCACCGCTGCGGGGTCGCGCGGCAACGGCCCCGTTGCCGGTGCAACGGGTACGCCCGCCTTAACTGCCAGGTTGCGCGCCGCCACTTTGTTGCCGAGCGTTTCCATCACTTCGGGCGGCGGCCCCACCCAGATCAGACCCGCATCGAGCACGGTGCGCGCGAATTCCGGATTCTCCGCGAGAAATCCGTAGCCGGGATGCACCGCATCGCAGCGCGCCTGTTCGGCGATCCGAAGCAGGTCGTCCACATCCAGATAGGCCTGCACGGGTGTTTTGCCTTTGCCGACGAGATACGCCTCGTCTGCTTTGAAGCGATGCAAGGCGAAACGGTCCTCCTGCGAGAACACCGCAACGGTTCCGATACCGAGTTCGAGCGCCGCGCGCTGCACGCGGATGGAAATCTCGCCGCGATTGGCAACGAGGATGCGCTGGATGCGCCGAGGCTGAGTCATGAAGGAGTCCGGGTAACGAGGTGCAGGGCGCGATCTTAAGTCATTTCGCCGCAATCGCGACTCTCACTCG
>CAZLDA010000026.1:0-3010 GCA_964557875.1 uncultured Pseudomonadales bacterium
GCTCGTGGTCCGAGTCGACGTACCGCGACAACTCGACCGATCTCGCTTCGATCAAGCTGCGGCAACGCGTAGCAGTGAACATGGACCGTCGCACGATTGCGACGCAGATGATCGGGGAAAGCGTATCGATGCCGGTGGCGTTGGCGCCGGTCGGTCTCACCGGCATGCAGCACGCCGACGGCGAAATTCTGGCGGCGCGTTCTGCCGAGAAATTCGGCGTGCCATACATCCTGTCGACGATGAGCATCGCCTCGATCGAAGACATCGCGGCGAATACATCGCGGCCGTTCTGGTTTCAGTTGTACGTAATGCGCGATCGCGCCTACATCGGTCGCCTGATCGACCGCGCGAAGGCCGCCGGTTGCTCCGCATTGGTACTGACGCTCGATCTTCAGATCCTCGGCCAGCGCCACAAAGATCTGAAGAACGGCTTGTCGACGCCACCGAAACCGACCCTCGCGAACATCGCCAACATGGCCACTAAGCCGCGCTGGTGCTGGGGGATGTTGCACACGCGCCGGCGCCAATTCGGCAACATCGTCGGACACGTTACCGGCATCCAGGACATGAGTTCGCTCTCCGGCTGGACGGCGCAGCAGTTCGACCCGACGCTGAGCTGGGACGACGTGGCGTGGATCAAAGAACGCTGGGGCGGCAAGCTGGTGCTGAAGGGCATCATGGATGCCGAAGATGCGCGGTTGGCCGTGCGCAGTGGCGCGGACGCGTTGGTGGTGTCGAACCATGGCGGCCGGCAACTCGACGGCGCGCCTTCGAGCATTCGTGCTTTGCCGGCCATCGTCGCGGCAGTGGGCAACGACATCGAGGTGTGGCTCGACGGCGGCATTCGCTCCGGACAAGACGTCATCCGCGCACTCGCGATGGGTGCGAAGGCAACGTTGATCGGCCGCGCGTACGTTTACGGTCTCGGCGCAATGGGCGAGGCCGGCGTGACGAAGTGTCTGCAGATCATCGCGAACGAACTCGATCTCACGATGGCGTTCTGCGGTTTGCGGGACATCAAGCAGGTCGATTCCTCGATCCTTTGGCGCGCTTAGCGCGTCCGTACTGTCCCCGGAACCCGCATGGCATGGAAACTGCTGTGTTTGTGAACAAGGGGTGTAACAGGGGTTGGGGGGTCACCTATGAACGCTGCTGCCGGAGTGATCGACACCGCAGGTGCGGTCGATCCGAAGAACATCGCTTCAGACGAGACTCGAACGCAGGAGACCAGGACCTACGAGACCTGGAAAGCCGCCGCGCTCGCCCACGATGCCAAGTCCGGCGCCGATCGTTGGCGTGCAGAAGACCGTAGCCGGCGTTACGACTACAAGGTGATCCGCCGGCGATATGACGAGATCCGCGCGGTAAAGGCGACGCGCGATCCGTTGGCGCTGCTCTATTACCTGAGCGAAGGAATTCACGGAAACACCGGCGGGATGGGACGCCCCGCCGTGTATGCGCGCGCGAAGTTCGGCACAAAGGATCTGATCACGAACTACATCGCTGAGCTCGCCGATGCCATCGAGCAGGCGGCCGCGGTGGATGGCTCGGTGATTCCGCCTGCCGAGAAGCTCGCGATCTTTCGCCGCGCGAGTTTGTGCTTCGGCCGCTCCGCGTTGATGTTGAGCGGGGCGGGCGCGCTCGGCCCGTTCCATGTCGGCGTGACGAAGGCGTTGCTCGAGCAGGACCTGCTGCCCGACGTCATCTCCGGTTCGAGCGCAGGTTCGTTCGTGGCAGCCGTTATCGGCACGCACGACGAAGCGACGTTACGCGCCGCGCTGCGACCGTCGCAAATCGCCGACGCGTTCGGCGAACTCGGTTCCGGCTCGGGTGGCGGAGGAGGTAGAACCATCGCCGGACGTCAGCAGATCGGACGTGGCGATCTGCAGGCCGCAATTGAAGCGCAGGTGCCTGATCTCACGTTCGAAGAAGCGTTTCAGCTCACCGGCCGCAAGATCAACATCTCCGTGTCGCCGAGCGAAGTACACCAGAGCTCGCGACTGCTGAATGCGGTTACGTCGCCGAACGTCTGCATTCGCGAAGCGGTGATGGCATCGTGTGCAGTGCCCGGCGTGTTTCCGGCGGTCACGCTGATGGCGAAGAATGGGCGAGGAGAACGGCTGCCCTACGTTGCATCGCGCAAGTGGGTAGACGGCTCGATCGCGGACGACCTTCCGGCGAAGCGACTGGCGCGGCTCTACGGAGTCAATCACTTCATCACCAGCCAAACCAATCCAGTGGTGCTGTGGGCGCTGCGCGACTCCGCCGGTGACGACAATCTCGCGTCGCGATTGGTCGACGTGTATCAGACCGCTACCAAGGAATGGCTGAAGGCGACCTACCCGTTTGCGATGGCGCTGGTGAAACGCGCCTATCCACTCAACGTCTACGTGCGCATGGCGTACAGCGTGGTGATGCAGGACTACACGGCCGACATCAACATCATTCCGAAACGCCGGTTATGGGATCCGTCGAAGCTGCTGTCGGTGCTCTCGGCCGATGAAACCCGAGGGCTGATTTCGGAGGGCGAAGCATCGACGTGGCCGAAGATCGAGATGATCCGCAACTGTACGTTGATAGGACGGACGCTCGACCGGATTCTCAGTTCACTCGAACGGGAGCACGCGCCCGCCTGATGCGCCGCTGCACCCATTCCGCGCGGCGAAATCGGACTGCGCACCATTCTTGCGCGGGTGTGGCTGTGGTCAGACCGCTTGGAGCGGTCGTCGGAGCACGACCACATCCTGGTGGCTCGCCATGCCGCGCGGACCAAAACCGATCACGTCGAAGTGATTGGCGAACTGTTGTTCCACATACGAGCGCGTGTGAAATGCGTTCTGGTACCAATCCGGAAACAACCCGCGCGACAACTCCGTTCGGACGAACACGAATCCGCGCGAGGTGAGCGTGGCCTCGTCGCTCGCCGGCATATCGCGCCACGACCCGGGGCCGTGCAATGTGATCAGGCAGACGCCGCCCGGCGCGAGGATCCGTCGCAACTCCCGCAGCC
>CAZLDA010000026.1:3020-14724 GCA_964557875.1 uncultured Pseudomonadales bacterium
CCACTGAAACTGAAATTCTTCATCTAGGTGCGTAAACACGGAAATCGCATACACCAGATCGAACGCCCCGTCGGGATAGTCGAGCGGCGGCAGCGCCGCGTTGATGCTGAACTGCCCGAATGAGAGGTTCTCGCTGCACCAATCGACTGCCTCCGCATCGATGTCGGTACCCCTCAGTGTTGCCGTTGGTGCGAGGTCCCTTAGCCAGACCAGCGTGCCGCCGCACCCGCAACCGAAGTCGAGTATCGAGCGGAAGTCGGTGAGTTCGCGACCCGACACGCGGAGCGCGTCGCGGATATCGTTAGCACAAGTTCGGCCAATCGTTGCGAAGGCTTCTCCGCTGGGAGAGCCGCGCACCTTGAAGCGCATCAACGCAGGCGGCAACACGCGACCTTCATAGGTCCGATTGAGCAGTCGGTCTGCGGCGCCCACCCCCCAGATTTCGAGCGGCGCCACGACGCGGTGATAAACCGAGCGAGCCAGCGGATACAACGCCGCGGGTGTGCGCTCCTTGATGGCCTGAACGATGGCAGCTGTTCCTGTCATCGGCGTCGTTCCGCGTTCATCGTGCTCCGTCGGTCGAGGTGGTATGTCAGTGCCGATGCGATGCAGTGCCGCAGTGCGTCTATGGGCAACGCCGCTCCACGTTCGAAGCGAAGGCTGCGGTTGCCCTCGAAACGCAACTCTGTGGGATACAACGCGCGAAAAGTCGATACCAGATTGGTCTGGCAGTGGAAGTACATGCCGACGCTGTCGCCGTCGGACGGCTTCCAGTGGATTCGCACCATACTGCCGCTCTTCGACTGGGTAGTGAGGTAGCTCGGCTCGCCCCACCGCAACGTTTCTTCGAGCGCACCCACTCCGCTCGTGGCGGCCGCGGTATCGAAGATCAGCTGGCGCAGTTCGAGCAGACGCGCGCACGTCGGGCGGGTACGTGTCGAACACTTCCGCAACCGCTGCATCTTCAAATGGCTTCCTGCGCACTGCCTGCTCCAAGGATCAAAGGCCGGGAATTATGCCGTTGCGCTTCCGACAAGACACGCCTGTTGAGACCCGCGCGTGATGGATCCGAATGGGGTGCAAGTTATGCTCACGCACCAGATCGTTCGGAGTATTCCATGGCTGAAATCCGCCCGCTGAACGGAAAGGTCGCCGTCGTTGCCGGCGCCACGCGGGCAGCCGGACGCGGCATTGCACGAATGCTGGGTGAAGCGGGCGCGACCGTGTACTGCAGCGGACGCAGCACGCGCGGTAATCCGGCCCTGCCTTCGCAACGAGGGCCGGGGCGTCCCGAAACGATCGAAGAGACTGCAGAGCTCGTAACGGCCGCCGGCGGTAGCGGAATTGCAGTGCGCGCTGATCACACCAATGCGGATGACGTGGCGGGGTTGTTCGCGCGAGTCATCGGCGAGTGCGGGCGCGTCGACATTCTGGTCAACGACATCTGGGGTGGTGACGACATCACCGAGTGGCAACCGTTCTGGATGCTCGATACGGCGAAAGGCTTCGAGATGCTGGATCGCGCCGTGCGAACGCACATCGTGACGAGCCGTTGCGCTGCGCCGTACATGGTCGAACGACGTTCCGGCTTCATCGTCGAGATCACCGATGGCGATCACTCCGGTTATCGCGGTGCGTTGTTCTACGACCTCGCGAAGATGGCGACTATCCGCCTTGCGTTCGCAATGGCCGAAGAACTGCGCAGTCACGGCGTAGCGGCGTTGGCGGTTACACCCGGTTTTCTGCGTTCCGAGGCGATGCTCGACCGGTTCGGTGTCGGTGAAGCGAACTGGCGTGATGCCGTGACAAAGGCGCGCGGTTTCGAAATGTCGGAGTCGCCGTGTTTCGTCGGCCGTGCGGTGGCCGCGCTGGCGGCCGATCCGAACGTCATGCGCAAAAGCGGCGGCGTGTATGCGAGTTGGACACTCGCGCGCGAATACGGCTTTACCGATCTCGACGGTACGACGCCGCACTGGGGCGATTACGTGCGCGATTCGCTAACGGCGATACTCGACCGCGGTGGTGCGGCGGATGAAAGCGAGAAGTTCTGGCTCGAAGCGTGGTACTCGCAGTTGAAGGGCGAGGCGGCGTGGCAGCCGCTGATGGCTCGAGTGCGCGTCGCATTGCGCAAGGGTTAGGCGTTCGAAGGCCCGGGTGACCAGCCCGTTGCAACAGCCCATCGCTGCGCGGGCAGGTAAATGAGATCGACGGCCGGGTCTTTCACGTCAGGGTAGTCCTCGTCGGGGTTGCGCAACGCCACTGCCAGGCGGCGCTTCAACTCTCCATACGCGGCCGCGGTGGTTGGATGGGCAGCCAGATAGTCGCGAAACAGCAACGCGTATCGCTGGTTCGGTCTGCCGAGTACCCGAACGTGTGTATGCGTTCGGCGTTGGCCGGCCGGCGCCCGAAAGAAAAGCTTGAACCAGTCCGTTTCCGGGCCGTCGTCGTCGGGCGGCCGGTGGTCGCGTGAGATGTCCTGCGCCTGCGTGTAGCCGAGCTTTTGCATCGCGACCGTGACCTGTGAATCGAGCGCCGCGACACTGATCTGCAGATCGATGACGTCCTTGGCGCACAGACCCGGTACCGAAGTGGAGCCGATGTGATCGATGCGCAGTGCGAGGTCACCGAGGCCGTTCCTGATCGCGCGCGCGATGTCGCGAAAGTCCTGCGACCAACTCGCTCGATAGTCGACGATCTCGATCATTCGTTGACGGCTCGCGAGGGATGCGTGGCGTGCAGGTCCGCGCCGCGCGTCTCGCGCAGCATCGACACCGACACCAACGTGATTGCGCACGCCGCCGCGATGTACCAGGAAACGCCTGTGGTGGTGCCGTATGTCGCGAGCAGTTGCGTCGCGATGATCGGCGCGAGCGCGCCGCCAAAGATCGCGCCGAATTGATATCCCAGCGAAGCGCCCGAGTAGCGCACGTGCGTGCTGAACATCTCAGCGAGAAACGCAGCCTGAGGTCCATACATCATCGCGACGAAAATCTGGCCGACCCCGATGGCGACGCCGATCCACAGCAGCGATCCGGTGTCGATCAGCGGAAACACGATGAATCCCCACGGCGCGAGCAGGACAGCGCCGGCCATATAGATGCCGCGCCGCCCGAAGCGGTCGGAGATGATGCCCGATATCAACAGCGCCGGCGCCATCGCCACTGCACCAATCATCACACCGGCCAGCATCGTGCCGCGCGGCAGGTGTGGGCCCAATGGACCGGTGCCGTATGCGATCACCCACGTGATGAGAATGTAGTAAGTCACCTGTACGGCCATGAATGCGCCGGCCGCAAGGGCGATCTCTTTCGGATACAGCCGCAACGCTTCGAACACGGGCGAGCGGGTAGGGGGGCCAACAGGCGAAGTAGGGGGCGTGGCCTTCGCCAGTTGTGTGAATGCAGGTGTCTCTTCAAGGCGCAACTGCACGAAGATGCTGAGGCCGATCAGCGCGATGCTCAGGATGAACGGGATGCGCCACCCCCACGTCATGAACGCTTCCTGCGACACGCTGTCGTTCACGATGAGGAATGCGAGATTGGCGAGGATCACGCCGACCGGCGCGCCGGCTTGTGCGAAGCTGCCGTACAGGCCGCGTTTGTGTGCAGGCGCAGATTCAGTGGCCAGCAGCATTGCACCGCCCCATTGCCCTCCAATCGCGAGTCCTTGCACGAAGCGCAACAGAATCAACAGGATCGGCGCGAGTGGGCCGACCATCGCATACGTAGGCAAAACGCCGATCAGCGTCGTGCCTGCGCCCATGAGCAGCAGCGCGACCACCAACACCTTTTTGCGTCCGACCCGGTCGCCGTAGTGACCGAACAGAATTCCGCCGACCGGCCGCGCGAAGAAACCCACTGCGAACGTGCTGAACGACGCGATGAGCGCGAGGAGCGGAGGCATGTCGGCGGGAAAGAACACCGTCGGGAAGACGAGTGCGGCGGCAGTGCCGTAGATGTAGAAGTCGTACCACTCGATGCTCGCGCTCGCGAGCGACGTCGCGGCAACGCGGCGTATGGATCGAGTCCCGGTCGATCTAGGTGCGGCCATGGGGTGCTGACACCTGTTGTTGCGGCGCGGCAAGCGTAACCGAATCGTCGCCCTCGTTCCCTTTTCCAACGAGATCACTTAGCGTGCGCTGCGGTCAGGAGGGCGGATGGATCTCGTCACTACAGTTTCCGGTTTCTTCGTCGGTATGCTCGTCGGTGCCACCGGTGTCGGCGGGGGTTCGTTGATGACGCCGCTGCTCGTGCTCGTCATGGGTGTGGCGCCGGCCACCGCGGTGGGCACCGACCTGCTCTATGCAGCGTTGACCAAGGTCGGCGGCGCGTGGGCGCATGGTCGTCGCAACAACATCGACTGGCGGATATGCGGCTTGCTCGCAGCCGGCAGTCTGCCCGCCGCCGCGGCAACGTTGCTCGCGCTGAGCCAACTGAGCGTGGATCCGGAACACTACGCATCGGTGCTGAAGCAGTGTCTCGGTGTGGCATTGATGATCAGCGCGGCGGCTCTGCTGCTGCGGAATCGGTTGCACGACATGGCGCTGCGCCGTTCCGCCGGCACTGCACTCGAACCCAGCGCGCCGATAACGACGGTGGTCACGGGTGCGGTGGTGGGTGCGCTCGTAACGGCAACGTCCGTCGGCGCGGGTGCTCTGGGTGTGGCGGCATTGTTGTTTCTTTATCCGAAGCTTGCCACGACGCGCATTGTGGGCACCGACATTGCTCACGCGGTGCCGCTGACGTTGCTCGCAGGGCTTGGTCACGCGTCGCTAGGCGGCGTAGACCTGAATCTGCTCGGCAATCTGTTGTTGGGATCGCTGCCGGGTGTCTGGGTGGGGAGTCATCTCAGTCGCGCCTTGCCGGAACCATTCCTGCGCATGCTGCTGGCCTGCGTACTGGTGCTGGTGGCAATCCGGTTGCTGCTCTAAGCGCGGCTCAACGGAACGGGTAGCCATCGATCTCCGCCGCGAGCAGCTGCGCAGGTCGAGTCGCGTCGTCGCCATCGGTGACCAGCAGCAGACGAACGCGTGTCCCGTCGACCTGTGCCGCGACGCCTTCGATCTTGTAGCCGGGCTCGACCCGCTCCAGAAAACGCAACTCACCCGCAGTGTTGGTTACGCCGATGACCGCGCCGTTGCAGGGACCATCGTCGTAACTGTTCGAGGCCGCTTCTGCGATTGCCGTGAACGCAATGCTGCCGTCGGGCAGTGCGGCGCCATCGGTGAAGCACAGCGGTGCGCCGTCGATTGCGCCCAGGTCGTAGGTGCGCACGTCGATCGGGGCTGCGTCTCCCAACGAATTCGTCGAGGCGAGCGCGTCGAGCACGGCAGGCAGGTGCAAATGGACGTATGCACAGTGAGACTGATGCTTGTTGCCGCGCTGCATCAGCACGAGGTTCTGCCCGACGACTACCGCACCTTCGATGTTGAGCGTGTGAAAGTGCGGCGCGATCGTGCGATAGATGCCGCCGAGATCGATCGAGCGCGGTGTGCCGATGGCGAGGCCTGCGGCGTCAACCGAGATCAGCGCGCCCACGCAACGGTTCGGCGTAGAACCGGATCCCATCGCCAACAGCGTTGCCGCGGCGCGATCTTCCATCGTCGGCAGTTGCAGCAACACTTCGAAGTCGGGCTTCTGCGCTTTGCGATCCAGATACGAATCAGGCAGCGCGCCGGGCAGCAGCCGCAAGAGTTCACCCGGCGCATTTCCCGTTGCGGGAAAGCGCCCGAGCTGCAGTTCGTCGTCGGCTACCACATACAGGTGCGATCCCGCCGCGATGAGGCCGCTGGCTGCGCTCAGGCACGACGGTCTGCCGCGGCGCGACGGAGCCGTTAGGGTCAGTTGGCGCAGCGGCGTGAGGTGGATCATGGCCGCGGCGAAGTGAATCAGTTGGCAGCGCGTTCGGTGGCGGGTTCGCCCGCGATGCGCACGTGCATCATGACGCGTGCTTCGCGATGGTCGTAAGGCCGCGCTCTGTGTAGTACGCAGCGGTTGTCCCACACGACGACGTCGCCAGGCGTCCATGAATGCGTGTACACGCGCGGCGGCTGACACGCGAACGCGACGAGGTCGCCGAGCAGCGACTCCGATTCGTCGGGATCGAGTCCGGGAATTCCATATGCGTGACGGCCGATGTACAAGGCAGGGCGTCCGGTTTCGGGATGGACCTTCACCAGCGGTCGCAGCGGCGGCTGCTCGTCGTGAAATCCGTAACTGGATCCCACCGCGGCAACGTGCCCCATGCGTGCCTGCGAGTATCGCAGCGAGTGATACGCGGACAGGTTCGCGATTCGCGCACGCATCGCTTCGTCGAGCGCGTCGTAAGCGGCACGCATATCGGCCCACTCTGTTTCGCCGCCGTGTGCCGGCACCACGTGCGCGGACAACACCGATGCCTTCGCCGACAGGCGCATATACGAGCTATCGGTATGCCAACCCTCGTTACCCATCATCACCTGCATGCCGTGCTCGTGATCGGCGAGTAGCGAACCGTCGGCGCGGCGGTTGCTGATCGGGATGATCTTCCGTTCGGCAACGAGGTACTCGATGCTGCCGAAGCGTTCGGCAAAGGTGGTCTGCGCATTCGCAGAGAGGTGCTGACCCGGGAAAATCAGCACGGCGTGCTCGAGGAACGCCGCGCGAACGGCTTGCCACTCTGCAGCGCTGAGCGCGCTGAGATCGACGCCTGTGACGACGGCGCCGAGAGTTGCGGGTGTGCGTTCGACAGTCGGGTGCATGGCGATTTTCCGGATGCTGCACGAAGCGGTCACTCTAGGGTCGGTTCCGTCATGCTGACAAGTTGCGCGGAAAGGTCGGCTCGTCGCGCGAGTGGATCGAACTGTTCGGCTCAGGGTAGGGCGGGTATCCTGAGACAAATTTCACGCGAGGAGTTGTGCCGTGGCCGAAGCAACCGTTGACCGGAAGAAGCTGCTCGAAGACCCGAGTATCTCGAACGCGCAGAAAGCCGCGTTGTGGAAAATCGACGTCAATCAGAATCCGTACGCCCTACCGCTCGATGCGCTCGATCCCGGCCACCCCGAACTGTTCGAGGCCGACAAATTCTGGCCGTATTTCGAACGGCTGCGGCGCGAAGATCCGGTGCACTACACGCGCGAAAGTCAGTTCGGACCGTATTGGTCGATCACGAAATTCAGCGACATCATGTATGTCGATACGCACCACCAGATCTTCTCGTCGGAGAACTCGCAGGGCGGCATCACCCTGGGCGGCCGTCCGTTGGCCGAAGGCGAGGTGCCCGATCCGACGTACGACCTGCCGATGTTCATCATGAGCGATCCGCCGAAGCACGACCTGCAGCGCGGCGTGGTTGCGCCCGTGTTCCAGCCGCGCCAGATCGCCGCGCTCGAATCGCTGATCCGCGAGCGGGCGAGCACGATTCTCGACAACCTGCCGCGCAACGAAGAGTTCAACTGGGTGAGGCACGTATCGGTGGAACTCACCGGCCAAATGCTCGCGACGCTGTTCGACATCCCTCTGGAAGATCGTCAGAAGCTGATCTACTGGTCCGATGCCACGTCGAATCTCGGCAACCCCGAGTATTTCGACACGGTGGAGGAAGGCTTCAAGGTGCTGTGGGAATGCGCCGCGTATTTCATGGCGCTGTTCGAACAGCGCAAAAACGAACCGCCGAAGTCGGATCTCATCTCGGTACTGGCACACGGCGAGGCGACGAAGAACATGCCGCCGAACGAGTTCCTCGGCAACATTCTGCTGTTGATCGTCGGTGGCAATGACACCACGCGCAATTCGATTTCCGGTGGACTGCTCGCGCTGAATCAGCATCCGGCCGAGTACGCGAAGCTCCGCGCGAATCCGTCGCTGATCCAGAACATGGTGCCCGAGATCATCCGCTGGCAGTCGCCGGTGGCACATATGGCGCGCACCGCGTTGGTAGATACGGAAATCGGCGGCAAGAAGATCAAAGCCGGTGAACGCGTTGCAATGTGGTACATCTCGGGCAACCGCGACGAAGAAGCGATTCCGGATGCAGGCAAGTTCACCATCGATCGTCCGAACGCGCGGCATCACCTGTCGTTCGGCTTCGGCATTCACCGCTGCCTCGGCAATCGGCTCGGTGAGTTGCAACTGCGCGTGATCTGGGAAGAACTGATGAAGCGTTATCCGAAGATCGACGTCGTCGGCAACCCGAAATACCTGAAGTCGAGCTTCATCCACGGCATACGCGAACTGCCGGTGAAGATTCCCGGTTGATCAGAGTTTCCGAGGCGCGGAGACGTGAATGCCGCCGCCTTCGAGCGCCTGGATGATGGTGAGGTTGAGCCGGTACATCAGATCGTAGTAGCGCACCGTCGGAAGCCACACGCGATAACCGATCGCGATCGCGTAATCGCCGAACGCCTCGACACCGACCTGCGGCTTCGGATCGGTTTCGGCACCGTCGAACGATTCGACTGCGGCGCGCACCAGTTCCACTGCGCGCTGCAGGTTCTCGCCATAGGCAACGCTGATGCGCCCCTCGACAATTCGGTTGGCGCGTGAGTTGCGGTGAATCTCACCTGCGATCTGCTTGTTCGGGATGATGATGTCTTCACCGTCCTCCGCCTTGAGCACGGTTGCGGCGAGCGTAATGTCGGAAACCACACCGGAGCAGCCTTGTACGGTGATGGTGTCGCCGACGCGAAACACCCGCGTGAGGATGATCACCAACCCGGCGCCGTAGTTCGAAATCGGACCTTGCAGCGCGAGGCTGGCACCGACGGCCAGGCCACCGATTGCGGCAATGAACGGTGTAATGCTGATGCCGAGATTGCCGAGGGCGATGACCGCGGCGAGTCCGATCACCAGCAGCCGCACGGCGGAGGCGATGAACTGTCGCAGCGTGACGTCGACGTTGCGGCGTTCCTGCATGCGCAACAGCGCCTTTGCCGTCCAACCCGCAATGACGACGCCGGCGATCAGGATGACGACTGCGCCGAGCAACTGGAAGGAATAGGCGACCAGGAACTGGATGACGAATTCGTAGATACGCTGGACGACTTGAACGTCAGTCACGACTGAAGCTTGTCCAAAATAAAAAACGCCAGGCGGTCGAACACAGACCCGCCTGGCGTATTAAAGCGAAGGATCAGGTGAGGTTGTAGCCTTGTTCGTCGTGCATCGCGAGGTCGAGGCCCATGCTCTCGTCTTCTTCGTTCGCGCGCAGTCCGATCACCACATCGATGATTTTCAGGATGATGAAGGTCGCGATTCCGCAGTAGACCACCGTGGCCATGATGCCGATGACCTGCTTGGTGAGTTGTCCCGCTATGGTGACGCCTTCTGCGAGGCCCACACCGCCGAACGACGCGTCTACGAAGATACCGGTCAGAACTGCGCCGATGATGCCGCCCACGCCGTGAACACCGAAGGCGTCGAGTGAGTCGTCGTAGCCGAACGCCTTCTTCACTTTGACCACCGCGAAGTAGCAACCGAGTCCGCAAGCGATACCGATTACCAATGCACCTTCGGGCCCGACGAAACCGGAAGCCGGTGTGATTGCGACGAGACCGGCGACGGCGCCCGAAGCAACACCGAGTGCGCTCGGCTTACCGTGCACCATCCACTCGGCGAACATCCACGTAAGCGCGGCGGTGGCGGTTGCAACCTGCGTAACGAGCATGGCCATGCCTGCGCGGCCGTCAGCGGCGAGTTCGCTACCGGCGTTGAAACCGAACCAGCCGACCCACAGCATGCCGGCGCCGACGAGCGTCAGAACCATGTTGCTCGGCTTGATCGGCGTGTTCGGGTAGCCGCGTCGCTTGCCCATCACCAGCGCTGCCACCAGACCGGCGATGCCGGCGGTGATGTGAACCACCGTGCCGCCGGCGAAATCGAGTACGCCCATGCTGCCCAGCCAGCCGCCGCCCCAGACCCAGTGCGCGACCGGCGCGTACACGAGCGTCACCCAAAGACCCATGAACCAGATCAACGCGGAGAACTTCATGCGTTCAGCGAACGCACCTACGATGAGTGCCGGGGTGATGATCGCGAACGTCAGCTGGAAGGTGGAGAAGACCGATTCGGGAATGGTGCCCTTCAGCGTGTCGAAGGTGATGCCGTTGTGGAACGCCTTTTCCAGGCTCCCGATGATGCCGCCGACGTCCGTACCGAACGCGAGCGAGTACAGGTAAACCACCCACAGTACGGTGACGAGACAGGTGATCACGAAGCACTGCATCATCACCGACAGCGCGTTCTTGCTGCGCACCATGCCGGCGTAGAACAGCGACAAACCGGGGATCGTCATGAGCAGCACCAGCGCCGTCGATGTCAGCATCCACGCGGTATCGCCGGAGCTGAGGACGGGCGGTGGCGGCGCAGGGGCGTCCTCCGCAAAAACGAGGGCCGGCACCAGCATCGCCAGCAGCGAAGCGGTGGCGGCCAGTCCGGTCTTCAGACGTGTCCGTTGGATCATCGAGTCCCCCTATGTGTGACGGTTGGTTCAATCTCACGCGGACGCAGCGCCGCGACATCGAGCCCTGCACTGGCACGATGCGTGCCAACTCCTCTGAGGGGTCAATTTGCGTGTATCAGCAGGGAGTTGCGGCACCCGCTAGGCTGGGCATTTGCGGCGATAGCGGGGCGTTCCGCCCCAAAACAGGGCGGGTGTTTCGAGTGCGCGCTAGGATGGTGCGAACAATTGTGCGACTGACTATTTCGACGGCCTGTGCGGCCAAGAGAGGTTGGGTAATGGCGACATTCGACTGGCGATCAGAGTTGCGACGACGGCCGTGGTGGATGAACGCGCTACTCGGGTTCTGCCTGTACATGACCTTCATCTATATGCCGTTCGACTTCTTCTGGAAGAGCGTCGAAAACGACGAAGAAGTGTGGTTCGGCGTGCGGCTACACGGCTGGTATGCAAAGTTCACCGAACCGATTCACTGGCTGATCTATGGCGGCGGCGCGTATGGCTTCTGGCGGATGCGCCCGTGGATGTGGCCGTGGGCGGCGGTGTACGTGGCGCAAATTGCGATCGGTATGCTGGTGTGGAACGTGCTCGATCCGCGCGGCTGGGGTTGGTTGGGTGGCAGTCTGACGGCCGCGGTATTCCTCGTCCCCACGGTTGCCCTGTGGCGTGCCCGTGCACGATTCCGGCCGGAGCCCGCCGTGACGACGGTCGCATCCGTTTGACTCGTTTCGATGCATGCGTCACAGCGCTGCGGCCGGTTCGGGAGAATACTCACTGTGAATGCGATGTAAGTGACAGGTCATGGCTACACGCTCTGGTGAACCCGAAAAAATGCGCTTCCGCGGCAGCCACGTTTTTCCGGCGCATGGCAAATGGTTCTTCAACACGCGTGAAGGCATCGACGTGGGTCCGTTCGATTCGCGCAGCGAAGCGGAGATCCATTCGACCCGATTGCGTCTCGTGCTCGCGAAGATCGAAGACCCCGAACTCGCCCGAACGGTCATCAGCCGATACACCGAAATCCCGGTCGAGAGCCACACCGACCTGCGTTCGCTTCTGATGTACATCGCCAAGAACATGCGCGTCGAACAGCGCACCGAAATATAGTGTTCCCTGCTCCATCGTAGGCAAAGCGAAACGACGGCCGCGCAAGCGGCCGTAGTTTTTTGGGGCGTCCGTTCGATACATCCGGGCGGAGCGAGAGTCGCGATTTCGACGAAATGACTTAAGATCGCGCCCTGCACCTCGTTACCCGGACTCCTTCATGACT